>NZ_JACMYP010000011.1 GCF_020889705.1 Bradyrhizobium altum
CGAGCGCGCTGCCGCCGACGGCCTCCAGCCAGCGCGGCGCGGGCTTTGCAGGATCGATCGCGGCGAGCCCCCTGCCCGCGACGCAGACCAGGAGGCGGCCGTCGGGATGCAGCGCGAGCCCGCCGGCATCATCCTCGAACTCGGCGACAACCGTGCGCGTCGCGAAATCGGCGCCGCTGAGCTTCAACACCTGGCGGCCGGCGGAGACATAGATCGCGCCGTCGCCGGCGGAGATGACGTCGTCGACGCCGGGCAGCGGCGCGCCGATCGGCACGGCGGTGTCGAGCCGGTCGTTCGGGCTCATCGCGCCGTCGAGCGGCGGGATCGCGTTCTGACCGCCGTCGCGGTCGATGACGCTGCGGATGTCGCGCAACAGATGATCGAAGAATCCCATTACGTCGTCACCCTGCTTTTGGCGCCCCAATAGGCATCGTAGCCGGTCCAGCTGTCGTCGACGCCGTCGAGCTTGATGCGGCCGATCCGGTTGTTCTCGAGCCCGCCGAGATAGAGATAGCCCTGATGCTCGCGCATCGAGGTCAAGGTCGAGTGCGAGATGCCGGTCGGATCCCACCACGACTCCAGCGCCTCGCCCTGCTCGTTGAATTTCAGCACGCAGCCGTGGTTGAGCGCGGGCGCCAGCCACTCGTCGGTCGGCACCTCCTTGACCATGCGCAGGCGGAAGCCGGGCTTGCGCGCGGCAAGGTCGAAGGTCGGCGTGCGGATGCCGACCAGCGCCAGCCAATAGGTGCCGTCGGAGGCGCGGTTGATGTTGTCGGGGTTGCCCGGCAACTCGTCCATCAGCACTTCGGTCTTGCCCTTGTTCGGCCCCTCGATCCAGTGGCGGAACACCTTGCACAGCGAGGTCGACGCGATCAGGATCGACTTGCCGTCATGGGAGACGCAGATCCCGTTCGGGAAATAGAAGTGGTTGATCACCGTGCGCGTGGTCTTGGTCGCCGGATCGTAGCAGACCACGCGGCCGTTCGGCCGGCCCTCGAGGATGTCGAGGGTGTTGGTGGTCATCTCGTAGCGCGTGGTGCAGTCGCTGAAATAGATCTTGCCGTCGGGCGCAATGTCGAGATCGTCGGCCATGCGCAGGCGGGAATCGTCGTTCAGCTTATACCAGGTGCGGTTGGTCTCGTCGGTGACCTTGAAGATGCGGCCGTCGGGCACGATGCCGTAGACGCCCATGCCGGCGACCGCGACGATCAGATTCTCGTCGCGATCGAACTGCATGCCGAGCGGCCGGCGCCGATATGGGCGAACACCTCGCGGGTCTTGAAGTCCGGTCCGGAGAAGCGGATCACATTGCCGTCGCGGGTCGAGCCGTAAAGCCGGCCCTGGCGGTCGAGGATGACGTCCTCGGGGCCCTCGACCTGGTCGACGCCGATCGCCTGCGCGTTGATCAGCCGGTCGTTCTGCGCGTAGGGCGAGGCCGCGCCGGGCTGCACCGCCGGCGCCGAGGCGAGCGGTACGAAGGCCGGATTGACGTAGATCTTCTGGATCGCCTTGCCGCGGTTCTTCGACCATTTGACGTCGATGCCGACGGCGGCGAGCAGGATCATGCCCGTCACTGCCGAGGTGACATAACCCGGAACGCCCATGCGCACGAGGCCGTTGATCAAGAGGAAGATGATCAGTGCGCCAATCATCGCCCGCCACACCGTGCCCTTGCCGCCGGCCAGCGACACGCCGCCGAGCACCACGGCGGTCAGCGCCTGGAACTCCCAGCCGACACCCGTGGTGGAATCCGTCGAGGCCTGGCGCGCCGCATAGAAGATGCCGCTCGCCGCGCACAGCGTGCCCGACAGCACATAGGTCATGAACAGCATCAGGCGGACGCGGATGCCTGCATGGCGCGCCGCCTTGCGGCTGGCGCCGATCGCGGTGAGGTGCCAGCCATAGCGCGAGCGCGACAGGAAGATGTGGCAGATCAGAAGCACCACGAACAGCGTCGCCGCATTGACGGGAATGCCGAGCACGCTGCCGCCGCCGATGAAATCCCAGGCGTCGCTCTCGACCGAGTTGGTCGCGAACACCTGCGCATAGCTGGTGTTGAGCAGATTGACCGAGGCGCGCAGGATGATCAACGTCACCAGCGTGGTCAGGAACGGCCGCGTCTTCAGGAAGCCGATCAAAAAGCCGTTGATGCTGCCGAGCAGCGCACCGACCAGAAGCGTCGCCGGCACCGCCAGGCCGACCGGCCATTCGCGCACCAAGAGGAAATAGAGCGCCGCGAAATTGCACAGCGCGAAGATCGCACCGACCGAAAGGTCGATGCCGCCGGTGACGAGGCAGAAGCCCATCGCGAGCGCGACGAAGCCGAATTCGGCGAACAGCCGCAGCAGCGACACCGAGTTCTGCACCGAGGCGTAGTCGGGGATGGTGAGCGCGAAATACGCCCACAGCCCGATCATCACGGTGAAGGGAACGACCGGCTCGAACCACTGTTTCAGCAACAGCTCCGACAGCAGGAGCCGGGGTGAGAACCGCCGCACCGATGCGGCAAAGGAATCAACTGCCATCGACATCGCCAAAGCACTCCCTCGATCATGATGCGAGAAATCCCATCGTGATCTTGTCTCTCTTTTTGAGCATGATCTTTTCGGAAAACCGGCTTCCACTTTTCCGGATCATGCTCGTGATACAGCCGGCGCGGGAATGCCCCCCGCGCCGGCTGTCTCGCGCCTTGTTAGTTTTTCTTGGGTAGCGCGAAGCAGGTGCCGCCGAGCGAGGCGTTCGACTTATCGATCCAGATCGGCCGCGTGTAATAGGACAGGTTTTTCGAGCCGGGCTTGTCGCCGGACATCAGCAGGGTTTCAGCCGCGAACATCAGATCGTGGCCCTGCTCGGTCGCCTTGTAGCTGAGGAACTTGCTGAAATTGCCTGACGTGACCTGGTCGCAATCGAGCTGCGAGCCCTCGCCCGAGGCGAACACCTTCACATCGTCGATCTTGCCGGCATTGCGGATCGCCTGCGCGGCGCCCGACTCCATGATGCCCCAGAAGCCGATCGAGGCGCAGAGATCGGGATGCTGCTGGATCACGGTGGCGGTGATGTTGAGCGCGGTGTTGGCATCCCAGTTCGCTGCCTGGTTCGACACCACCTTGATGTTGGGATCCTTGTTCAGCACCTCCATGATGGCGCCGACCTGATCGACGCTGGCGGCTGCGGTCAATTCGCCCTGCACGATCTGCACCTTGCCCGACTTGCCGGAGCCGGTGCCACAGGCCTTGACGGCTTCGTTCGCGAGCATCCTGCCGATCTCGCGCCAGTCGACGCCGACAAAGGCGCCGGACTTGTAGTTCGAGGCCATATTGACCTGGATCACATGCGTGCCCTGGCTTTCGGCGCGCTTCAGGTCCTTCATCAAGAGCGTCACGCTCGGATTCTGCACGATCAGGACGTCGGGCTTCTGGTCGACCAGCGCGGTCAGCGCCTGCTGCATGGCGGACGGATTGTTGTTGGGGTCGCGCACGATGTATTTCATGCCGCGCCACTCGGCCTCTTCCTGCACCACGCGGCCCCATTCGTCGGACAGCGGCACGCCGAGCGCGATCGGCAGGTAGGCGACGGTCTTGCCCTGCAGCGACTTGTCGTAGGCGGCGCGCAGCTCGCGCCCGGCCTTGGTACCTTCCTCTTGCGCCGATGCCGCGAACGGCACCGCGGCGAGCGTCACCCCGGCGAGCAGGATCGTCCAGAACTTGGTCGTCTTCATCGTCTCCTCCACACAAAATTCTTTTGATTGATTTGGATTGCTTTGATTGGCGCGAGGGGCTTGCTCAATCGCCTTGCCGCGCGGTCTCCTCGTCGCGAGGATGCAGCCAGTTGTCGAGCACGATAGCGGCCAGCAGCACCACGCCCTTGATGATGTTCTGCACCTCGCTGTTGACGTCCATGATGGTGAAGGCGTTGAGCAGCGTGCCGATCAGGACGCAGCCGACCACGACGCTGAACACACTGCCGCGGCCGCCGATCAGGCTGATGCCGCCGATCACCACGACCAGCACGACGTCGAAAATCATTGTCCCTTGCGTGATCGCCATCTGCATGCTGCCCGTGGTGCCGACCCAGACCAGGCCTGCAATCCAGGCGAGCAGCGCAACCAAGACGTGCTCCAGCACGATCAGCGGACGCAGCGGAACGCCGGTCAGCCGTGCGGCCTCCGGATTGTCGCCCTGCGAATAGATGAAGCGGCCGATCGAGGTGCGCGACAGGAACAGGTGCATCGCGATCGCGCAGACCGCGAACACCAGGATCGGAACCGGGATGCCGAACAGCCGCCCGGCGCCGAGATACATCAGGCCCGGCGCGTCCTTCGGCGCGTAGACAACCCAGGCCGGCGCGATCCAGAAGGCGAGACCATAGATCACGAAGCCGGCGGCGAGCGTCACGAACAGCGCCGGCGCCTCCACGAAGGCGACCATGACGCCGTTGACGACGCCGATCAGCACCGCAATGGCCAGCGCCAGCAGCACTGCCGTGAAAACGGGCATGCCGTTCTGCATGTAGATCAGGGCGATCGCCCAGGAACCCGCCATGATCGCGACCTCGGAGAGGTCGATGCCGCGGCTGATCACGATCAGCCCCATGCCGAGGCCGAGCACGCCAAGGATGGAAATACTGCGCAACAGATTCAGCAGATTGGAAACGCTGGCAAAACCGTTCAGGGTCAGGCCGAACACGACCAGAAGCGCGATCGTGATCAGGAGCACGATCTGCTCCTGGCTCGGTTTTGCGAACATTGTGCCCGAGCGAGATGATGCCGCAGGGACAGCAACGCCGCGCGATGGCGATTGCACGCTCATCGTTTCCTCCAGGTATTATTTTGCTTGAGACTTTAAGAGCGCCAACTCATATTCGTCAAATGCATTCGACGGATACGGATTGATTATTTCCATGCATGTGCGCGACATCGATCTGAACCTGTTCGTCGTGTTCGACGCGATTTACACCGAGGGCGGTGTTAGTCGCGCGTGCTTCCGCCTCAATTTGACCCAGCCCGCGGTAAGCCATGCGCTGGGCCGGCTGCGCGCGATGTTCAACGATCCGCTGTTCGTGCGCCGCCATCACGTGATGACGCCGACCCCGCTGGCGCGCCAGATCATCACGACCGTGCGCCAAGCCCTCAATGGCCTGGAAACGACGCTGACCCATACCAACCGCTTCGATCCGGCCAAGACGCCGAAGCGGTTCGTGATCGGCCTGCGCAGCAATCTCGAGGCGCCGATGCTGAGCGCGCTGATCAACCGGATCAGCGCCGTTGCGCCGCTGGTCGAGATCGCCACCGTGCGCAGCGAGCGCAACAATCTGGAACGGGAGCTTGCCGCAGGCACGCTGGACGTCGCGATCGATACGCTGCTGCCGCTCTCGACCGAGGTGCGGCGCGAGCAGATCCTGACCGAGCATATCGCGGTATTCGCCCGGCGCGGCCATCCCGAGCTCGGCACGCGGCTCGACAAGAAGGCGTACCTGCGCCTGGAACACGTCTGCGTGACATCGCGGCGCAGCGGCCTGTCGTTCGAGGACTTCCAGTTCCAGCGGCTCGGCCTGACGCGCACCGTGCGCCTGACCTGCCAGAACTTCGCGACCGCCTGCCATGTCGTGAGCCGCAGCAACATGCTGCTGACGGCGTCGGAGAGCGCCGCCTCCGTGCTGGAAGACCCCGGGCTGTTGCAGTGCTTCCCCTGCCCGTTCCCGATCAGCCCGCACGTCAATTATCTCTATTGGCATGCCACCGCTGAAGGCGACACCACCAATCAGTGGCTGCGCGAGCAGCTGCGCGCCGCCGCGGCGTTGCTCGCAGGTAGCCGCTTCAGCAAGAAGAACCGGCGCGCGGCGAGAATGCGCCCCAAGGTGGGCATCCCGGCGCCAACCAGTCTTGCCGCGGAATGACAGCGCCGCGAGCGCCGCAACAAGCCATCATTCGGCAGCCTGCGGCCGCGCATCCTCGCGGCGCAGATGGCGCTGCGCCCAGGCGGCCACCTCATCCATCGTCGCCTGCGTCTCGGGCAGGAACGGGAAGATCGGATAGACATGGACTGAGTCCTCGACCACCCGCAGCGTCACCTCGACCCCGGCCTGCTCCGCACGCTCGGCCAGCCGCGTGGTATCGCTGAGCAACACCTCACCCCGGCTCGCGGTGAGGAACAGCGGCGGCAGGCCGGTGAGATCGCCGAACAGCGGCGACACCAGCGGATCGGTCGGCTCATGCCCTTGGAAGTAGGACGCCCCCATGAACGTGAGCAGGTCGCGATTGGCCGCAGGATCGTCGCCATTGAACTGCCGGATCGTCGGGCCCGACAATGTCAAATCGGCGAAAGGCGCCGCGGCAAGGATCGCCGACGGCAACGGATCGCCGGCATTGCGGAGCGCCAGCACCATTGCAACGGCAAGGCCGCCGCCCGCGGATTCGCCGGAGACCATGATCGAGCTTGCCGGAATGCCGCGCGCCAGCAATGCGCGATAGGCGGCCACCGCGTCGTCGAGCGCGGCCGGATAGGGATGCTCCGGTGCGAGCCGGTAATCGACGGTGTAGCAGGTTCCCTCCACCGCAGCCGCAAGCCGGCTTGCGTATTCCAACGAGCCCCTGGCGGACCCGATCAGATAGCCGCCGCCGTGGAAGTGCAGCACGACGTTGCCACCCTGCGCGTCCGGAGCCGCGACGCGCCAGGCCTTGACGTCGCCAAGCTCGTCCTCCACCGCGGACACGCCTTCGGGCAGCGGAAAGTTGCTCAGGAGGAAGCGGTCATAGGCCTCGCGCAACCCGTCATGACCACGTGCGACATCTTCGGGCCGGAACGCATATTTCCAGAGATCGAACGCGCGCTGCGCTTCGGGTCGCTGCAAGCGCTTGCCTTCGCGCAGGCCGGTGACATTGAGCACTTCGCCGGGCGGCCCTTCGGTGGCCTTGACCACATCATAGTCCCACGCGAGGCCCCAGCTGGTCTCCGCCAGCGGATCGATCCGCGCCATGCCCTTCCATCGGTGGTTGCGGTGGCGCAGGCGATCGGCATCGGTCTCGTGCATCAGCTTGACCACCGCACGCGCACCGGCCTGGATCCGCGTCGTCCGCGGCAGCCGCCGCTGCTCGTACTCATTCAGCGCGCCCGGCACATCGTTCTGCCGTCGCGACAGCACGCGCGCAAGTGTCCAGCCATCCTCGATGCTCTGGCCGGCACCTGCGGCAAGAAACGGCACCATCGGGTGAGCCGCGTCGCCGAGCAGCGTGATGCGGCCGGAGCTCCAGCAATCGATCGGATCGCGATAATACATGCCGGTGATGAATGCGCTCTGGCATTGCTCGAGCATTTTTCGCGCACGCGGCTCGGCGTCGTTGAAGGAGCCCAGCAGTTCGGAAATGTCGCCGGTCTCGTCCCAGGATTCCCGTGTCACCTCGTGCGCAGGCACCGAAGCGAGGATGCTGTAGAGATTTTTCGGCCGCACCCAATAGGTGATCAGCGTCCGGCCCGGGCCGAACCAGTAATTGCCGCGCTCCTCCAGATCGAGGCCTTCGACCCGCTCGGCCGGAATCAGCGAGCGCCACATCAGAATGTTGGCAAAATGCTTCTCCTCCCGGCCGCGCAGATGCTCGCGCACCACCGAGTGGATGCCGTCGCATCCGATCAGCACGTCGCCGCGCACGGTCTCGCCATTTGCGAGCTTCACTTCGACGCCGTCGGCGTCCTGCGAGACCGCCACGCAGCGGGCATCAAGCCGTCTGGCCTCCGGCGGCACCGCGTCGGACAGGATCTGAACCAGATCGGCGCGATGGATATTGTACATCGGCGCGCCATAGCGCCTGGCGGCCTCATCGCCCAGCGGAGCCTGGTAGAGCATCTTGCCGGTGCGCAGGTCGCGGTAGTCATAGGATTGCGGCTTGACGCCAACGCTGCGAATGGCGGCCTCTAATCCAAGCTCGCGCAACACGATCGCCGCATTGGCGGCAATCTGGATGCCGGCGCCGATTTCGCTCAATGCCCCGGCCTGCTCGAGCACGAGAACGTCAATGCCTTGATGACGCAGCGCAATCGCTGTAGTCAGTCCACCGATGCCGCCGCCCACGATGAGTACACGCATGACCTGCTTCCTCTCCGAGTCTGAATTAAGCGATTTCACTTAATTAGTCCAGGATCAGTTCGCATGTCAAGCAGTCGGAAGGGCACGCGCGCGACCTCGGAAGAGACGCGGAACCAGATCAAGGCGGCCGCGCAAATGCTGTTTGCCCGCCATGGCGTCGACGCCGTGACCGTGCAGCAGATCGTCGACGCAGCCGGACAGCGCAACAATGCCGCCCTGCACTATCATTTCGGCTCCAAGGAGGAGCTGATCCGGCAGATGGTCGTCGACGGCGCCACGGTGCTCGAGGAACGACGGCGTGACATGCTCGGCGAGATCGAGGCGCGCGGCGGACCGAAGACCATTCGCGAGTTGATCGTGGTGTTGGTCATGCCCGTCATCGAGCTCGGCGACGACGAGCGATGGCGCGGATATATCCGCTTCACCTCGAATCTGCAGGCCTCCGATCCCAAGGCATTGCGTGAGGCGCTGAACGGCCGCTGGAATGCCAGCTATATCGAATGCTTCAATCAGCTGAAGCAGATGCTGCAACTCCCGGCGCCGATCGTCGAACAGCGGCTCTCGATCCTCGCGATCTACGCCAACGCGATCCTGTCCGCCCACGAAGCTGTGCTCGAGTTGCGCAACACCAAAAGCAGCCGGCTATGGGGCCAGCCCTTCACGATCGAGAATATTCTCGACACGCTCGAAGCCACGCTGACGTGCCCGGCTTCAAAGTGCCTCCTGTCCAAGCTGCCGGAGAGTTGACCGGATCATTGCGGCCACGCCGAGGGCCGCGGTCTGGTCTGCGACAGCCGCCGGAGCGGCGCCCCGCTCACAGTCCGCTCAGGCCGCTATCCACCGCAAGCGTCTGCGCGGTGACGTAGACGCTCTCATCCGACATGAAGAACAGCACCGCATACGCGATCTCCCACGCCGTCGCCTGGCGGCCGAACGGAACATGGCTTTTGCCGCGCGACGGCCGGCCCGCACCGGCCTCGCGGCCGTTCGGGGTGTCGACCAGCCCGGGATAGACCAGGTTGGCGCGGATGCCGCGCCGGGCGCCGGTATGCGCGATGTTGCGCATCAGGCCGCCGAGCGCCGCCTTGGAGGAATCGTACACCGCCATCTGCGATCCCGCCTTCAGCGCCGCGATCGAGGAGATGAAGACGATCGAGCCACCGTCCGCGAACTGCGGCAAGGCGGCGCGGCAGCACAACATCGGGCCGCGGACATTGACGTCGTAGATCCTGTTCCATTCCTCGGCGCTGACATTGTCGAGCCCGGTCTTGCCGAAGGTGCCGATGTTCAGCACCATGCCGTCGAGCCCACCCATCGTGTGATGCGCCTCGTCGATCATCCTGATGACATCAGGCTCCTTGGTGACGTCGGCGGCAATCGCGACGGCGCGACCGTTGTCTTCGGTGATGCGCGCGACTGTAGCCTCGGCGGAGCCGCGGTTGAGGTCGGCGACCGCGACATGGGCGCCCTCGCGCGCGAACAGCAGGCTCATGGCGCGGCCGTTGCCGATCGGGTCGGTCGCAGCATCGAACACGCGCTGGCCGCCACCGACCACCAGGATGCGCCGGCCGTTGAGGCGTCCCCTGCCCGGCGCCATGCCCGTGGACTCCGCGCTCAGCGGACGGACATAGCGCTCCGGCTTCGTGTCTTGCTTGGCCTCTTGCGAAGTCTCCGACATCCCATCAACCCCGCTTCTTGCCGCCCTCATAGACGGCCATGCCGGCGGCCGGATCGAGATCGGTCTCGGTCGCTTCAGTCAGCCGCGCCATCATCATGTAGAAGCCGAGCGCGACGATCGCCTCGACGATCTCCTGATCGCTGAAATGCTTCCGCATGCCGGCGAAAGCCGCCTCGCCGACGCGGACCTTCTCGACCACCTCGCGGCCGAAGCCGAGCAGCGCACGCTCGGCGGCGTTGAGCGCGGAATCATCGTAGTTGCCGCGCTCGACGGCATCGATCTGCGCCTGGGTGACGCCGACGCCGAGCGCGATCGGCACATGCTGGCGCCATTCATAGGCGCCGCCCTCGAGCTGCGCGGCCTGCAGAATCAGAAGCTCGCGGTTGACCGCCGACAGCTTCTGCTTGTGCAGGATCGAGTTGCCGAGCCGCATCAGCGGCATCGCATTGGCCTCGGCATGGGCCATCATGCGGAAGATGTTGAGCTTGACCGGCATGCGGTCGAACGCGGCGCGGATATCGCCGCTCGTGGTGTCCGGATCAATCAGAGGCAGCCTTGCCACGCGTCTCTCCCTTTTTTCGTTGCTTCTTGTCCGAGATGTCTGCGTCCTTTGCCGCAATCAGCGACAGGAAGAATGCGAGATAGCGGTCGATCGCCTCGATCACCTTCGGTCGCGGCGAGGCCTGCGCGCCCATCACATAATGTTCGAGCCTGACATAGATCAGGCCGGCGGCGAACAGCCGCGCCGCCTCGCGCGGGTCTGTAGTCGTGATCAGTCCGGCGAGCGCAAAGCCGCGGAAGTAGTCCGTCATCAGATTCTGTTCGCGCGCATAGAAGTGGTCGGCGAACTTGGCGCGGATGCCGGGCACACGGTTGCGTTCGGCGGTGATGACCTTCTGGAACTGATGCTCGCGCGGATCCGACCATTGTTCGACGAGGTCGAGCGCGAACTGGCGGCAGAACGCCGCCGGCTGCTGCGCGAGCTGCCGGTAGCGCGGCGCCTCGAGACGGTCGGCCGAACTCGCCGGACCGTGCTCGCTGACGATCGCTTCGAGGATCGCGGCCTTGCCGGGGAAATGATTGTAGAGGCTGCTCTCGCGGATGCCGACGCGGCGCGCGAGCTCGCGCATCGACGCGCCGCCATAGCCGCTTTGCGCGAACAGGCTGAGCGCCTCGCTGAGGATGCGCTCGCGGGTAGAGGTCACGACCGCCTCGGCCGCGCTGGATGTGGAAGCCGCCATGGCGCCTTGACTAACGAACGATCGTTCGCTAGTCAACCGTACGAACGATCGTTCGTCTGCACGGCGGCGGTCGCGGCCTGCAAGCCGCGCAGGCGGCGGGCGAAGTATTCGCGTTTCAACTCCGCCCCAAGAGGCGGAGAGCAATCTGGGGAGATTCCGTCATGGCGCGCCTCGTCCGCACTCATTTGCGCGCGGCCCTCTTGCTGCTGCCGCTGATCGCCGCCGGCACCGTCCATGCAGAGAGCGCGAAATATGACTCAGGCGCCGACGACGAGACGATCAAGATCGGAACCACCGCGCCGCTGTCCGGCCCCGTCTCGGCGTTCGCGCAAATCGCGAAATCGGCGGAGGCCTATTTCCACAAGGTGAATGACGAGGGCGGTATCAACGGCCGGCGTATCCAGATGATGATCGCCGACGACGCCTACAGCCCGCCCAAGACGGTGGAGCAGACGCGCCGCCTGGTCGAGAGCGACGAGGTGCTGTTGATCTTCGGCGGCGTCGGCACGCCGACCAACAGCGCCGTGCACAAATACCTCAACGACCGGAAGGTGCCGCAGCTCTTCCTCGGCTCGGGTGCGGCGAAGTGGGACGATCCGAAGAATTTTCCGTGGACCGTCGGCTGGCAGCCGACCTATCGCGACGAGGCAATCGCCTACGCCAAATACATCAAGGCGAGCCACCCGAACGCCAAGGTCGGTGTGCTCTATCAGAACGATGACCTGGGCAAGGATTATCTAAAAGCGCTGGACGAAGGCCTCGGCAGCACCGAGGCCATCGTGGCGCGGGCGGCCTACGAGACCACCGCTCCCACCGTCGATACGCAGATCCTGCTGCTCAAGAGCAGCGGCGCCGACGTGCTGCTGGTCGCGGCGACGCCGAAATTCGCGGCGCAGGCGATCCGCAAGATCGGCGAGATCGGGTGGAAGCCAACCACCATCATCTCCAATGTCTCGGCCTCGATCAGCGGCGTGCTCGAACCCGCCGGAAAGGACAATGCCACCGGCGTGATCTCGAGCCAGTACCTGAAGGACTCGACCGACCCAGCGCTGAAGGACGACGCCGGCTACAAGGAATGGGTCGCCTTCATGGACAAGTATCTGCCCGACGCCAACAAGAGCGACTGGCTCAATGTCTACGGCTACACCATCGCGCAGACGCTGGTCGCGGTGCTGAAGGCCGCCGGCAACGACCTTACCCGCGCCAATGTGATGAAGCAGGCGACCAGCATCAGGGATCTGCATCTGCCGATGCTGATCAACGGCACCGCGGTCAACAATTCGCCGGAGCGGTATACGCCGATGACCAGCCTGCAATTGATCCGCTACGATGGCACGCGCTGGGTGCCGTTCGGCGACCTCATCAAGAACTGAGCACCACATGCGCCAGATCACGATCGGCAGCATGCGGATCGACCGGCTGGTCGAGATCCCCTCGCTCGCCTTCGACAAGACATGGCTGTTCGCCAATGTCACGGACGAGGTGATCGCCGCGAACCGAAGTTGGCTCGATCACCGCTATATCGAGCCGGAGACCGGCCGCTTCATCCTGAGCCACCACTCTTATCTGGTGCGCACGCCGCGCTGGACGGCTGTTGTCGACACCTGCTGCGGCAATCACAAGCCACGTCCGCGCGTGCCGGCCTGGAACAATCTTAACCAGCCCTATCTGGAAAACATGGCCGCGCTCGGCGTGCGGCCCGAACAGGTCGACTTCGTGATGTGCACGCATCTGCATGTCGACCATGTCGGCTGGAACACGCGGCTGATCAACGGGCGCTGGGTGCCGACGTTTCCGAAGGCGCGCTATCTGATGGGACGCGCTGAGTTCCGGCACTGGGAGGCCGCGCACCGGGCAAACCCGCCCACACCGGTCAATCACGGCTCGTTCGAGGATTCGGTGCTGCCGGTCGTCGCGGCCGGCCAGGCCGAATTCGTCGAGACCGATCACCTGCTGTTCGACAAGCGCGACGCGGGCCTGCGCTTTGCGCCGGCGCCGGGCCACACCGCCGGCAACATGCAGATCCATCTCGACGGCGACGGCGACCATGCCGTGATGTCGGGCGACGTGATCCATCATCCGATCCAGTGCGCGGAGCCGTGGCTGTCGAATGCCGCCGACGTCGATCCCGCGGCGGCGCTCGCCACCCGCGTGACGCTGCTGGAGGAATTGGCGGATACGCCGAGCTATCTGCTGACCGGGCACTTCCCCGCCCCGACCGCAGGCCGCGTGGTCAGGCATGGCGAGGCCTTCAGGTTCAGGTTCGAGGCGTAGCATCCGCCACGAGCAAGCTGAGCTCCCTCCTCCGCAAGCGGAGAGGTAAAGGGAGCACGCGGACAGGCCCTCCGGAAACTCCCGAGATCGGGATCGCGTAGCGGGGTTCAGCCATGCGGTTCCGCGCTTGAATCCACGTGCACGGGCGGGCATAAGGAACCCCATCTCCCCTAAAAAATGGCCATAGCCCAAGGATTTACGATGCCCGCCTATCGCTCCCGCACCACCACCCACGGCCGCAACATGGCGGGTGCTCGCGGCCTGTGGCGCGCCACCGGCATGAAGAACGAGGATTTCGGCAAGCCGATCATCGCGGTGGTCAATTCCTTCACCCAGTTCGTACCCGGGCATGTGCATCTCCAAAACCTCGGCCAGCTGGTGGCGCGGGAAATCGAGAAGGCCGGCGGGGTGGCAAAAGAGTTCAACACCATTGCGGTCGATGACGGCATCGCGATGGGCCATGACGGCATGCTCTACAGCCTGCCCTCGCGCGAGCTGATCGCCGACAGCGTCGAATACATGGTCAATGCGCATTGCGCCGACGCGATGGTCTGCATCTCCAACTGCGACAAGATCACGCCCGGCATGCTGATGGCGACGCTGCGCCTCAACATCCCGACGGTGTTCGTCTCGGGCGGCCCGATGGAATCGGGCAAGATCCTGCTCAAGGGCAAGAAGCGCGCGGTCGACCTGATCGATGCGATGGTCGCGGCCGCCGACTCCAACGTGTCGGACGAAGAGGTCGAGGTGATCGAGCGCTCGGCCTGCCCGACCTGCGGTTCCTGCTCCGGCATGTTCACCGCGAATTCGATGAACTGCCTGACCGAGGCGCTCGGCCTCGCGCTGCCCGGCAACGGCTCGGTGCTGGCGACCCATGCCGACCGCAAGAGCCTGTTCGTCGAAGCCGGCCATCTGATCGTCGATCTCGCCCGCCGCTATTACGAGCAGGACGACGCCAAGGTGCTGCCGCGCAACATCGCGAACTTCGAGTCGTTCGAGAACGCGATGACGCTCGACATCGCGATGGGCGGCTCGACCAACACCGTGCTGCATCTGCTCGCCGCCGCGCGCGAGGGCGAGGTGCCGTTCACGATGACCGACATCGACCGTCTCTCCCGCAAGGTGCCGGTGCTCTGCAAGGTCGCGCCCTCGGTGCCGGACGTCCACATGGAGGACGTGCATCATGCCGGCGGCATCATGGCGATCCTCGGCGAGCTCGACCGCGCCAGGCTGCTGACGACCGACGGCCCGACCGTACACGCCGCGACATTGAACGACGCGCTGAACCGCTGGGACGTGGTGCGGACCACAAGCGACAAGGTGCGCAACTTCTACTGCGCCGCCCCGGGCAACGTGCCGACCCAGGAAGCCTTCAGCCAGGACCGCCGCTTCGACGAGGTCGATCTCGACCGCGAAACGGGCGTGATCCGCAACGCCGAGCATGCCTATTCCAAGGATGGCGGTCTCGCCGTGCTGTTCGGCAACCTCGCCGAGGACGGCTGCATCGTGAAGACCGCCGGCGTCGATCAGAGCATCCTGAAGTTCTCGGGCCCGGCCCGCATCTTCGAGAGCCAGGACGCCTCGGTCGAAGCGATCCTTGGCAACAAGGTCAAGGCCGGCGATGTCGTGCTGATCCGCTATGAAGGTCCGCGCGGCGGCCCGGGAATGCAGGAGATGCTCTATCCGACCAGCTATCTGAAGTCGAAGGGGCTCGGAAAGGCCTGCGCGCTCATCACCGACGGCCGCTTCTCCGGCGGATCGTCCGGCCTGTCGATCGGCCACGTCTCACCGGAAGCCGCCGAAGGCGGCCTGATCGGCCTCGTCGAGGAAGGTGACATCATCGAGTTCGACATTCCGAACCGCAAGGTCAACCTCAAGGTCGACGATGCCGAGCTCAAGCGCCGCCGCGCGGCGATGGAAGCCAAGGGCAATGTGGCGTGGAAGCCGGCCGCGCCGCGCAAGCGCGCCGTCTCGACCGCGCTGAAGGCCTATGCGGCGTTCGCAAGCAGCGCGGCGAAGGGTGCGGTGCGCATCCTGCCGGAGTAATCGGCCAAAGCGTTTTCGAGCGAAAACGCCTCAAAACAAAAATCCAGAGCCTCGTTGCGATTCAATCGGAACGTGGCTCTGGACGCGTCAGGTCACTTGCAAGTCGGCCGCTTCGATCCGGATGCGGTCGGCATGCAATGACCAGTCGCAGAGCGCCTGTTCCTGACAGAATATGAGCTTGGCCATCTCGGTGGCCTGGCCTTCGCTCGAGGCGTCGACCTCGAGTTCGCCCTGGCAAACCTCGCGCTGGCGGCCATTGCCGCCCAGCACGTCCTTCATGAAATGAACGACGAAGCGTGACATGGAACCCTCCCCGCTGGACCGGAAGAGCCGGGGGTACTGCTTTAGCACTAACGCGAAAGGGAGTTGAGTTAATTCGGCGCGCCGATGCGGCGCTTCCCAGCGGGAAAACTACGCCCCAGCCTCAGGCAGGCTGGCGGCAGCGATCGCGACGATCTGCGCAAGACGGCGGCCGATTTTCGCAGGCGCGTTGCGCAGCAATGACTGGACCTGTCGCATGACATTTCTTCCTTCCGTACCCGGAATGATCGGGCACCTCAGGAAGATGGCGACATCGGGCTAAGCCGTCGATATCTCAGGGAAAATAACAACGGACGCGTTGTGAAGTGGTGCTTTTGCAGTGGGTTTATTGCCGCAATCGGGCTGACGGCGAGGGAGATTTTCTCTGACAATCTTGGACGCCACGCACGTTCACCACTGATACCGGACCACGCCTTTCCCGCCGTAGCTCGAGGCGACGTCGGAGAACTCGCCCTCAAACGTTGCCGCCACCGACCAGCCGTTCAGCCATTTCATCTCGACCGACGCCGTGGTCAGTGCAGAGTCGGCGGCTTGCGCCGCGCCGTTGACGACAAAACTCGCGCCGGGCAGCGCCTGGAAGGTCGCGCCGATCGAGCGGTCGGGATTGAAATCATGCGCCCAGGCGAACCGGGTGCGCAGCGTCAGCACGCCGTCGGCCATCGCAAACGACTTGTCGGTGCGGAAGCCGAGTTCGCTGCGGGCGCCAGTGACGCTCTTGGCACCATAGGCGAGCGCGAAGGCGGCCGAGCCGACCAGCGCCCGCTCGGCATAGGCGGGCAGATCGAAGGTCGTGAACTGGCCCGCGGCATAGGGCGTGATGCCGAGACCGCCGGCCCAGGGGGTAACGAAGCGATAGCCACCTTCGACGCGTCCCGAATAGGCGTTTGCGTTGAACTCGGCGCGCAACTGATCGATGCCCGCGACGGTGACGGTGCGATTGGTGGTGACGTCCTGCCAGCCATAGGCCAGGGCCGCCGAGATATAGGCCGGCCCCTCATTGTGGCGGACATAGCCACCGGCCTGGAACAGGTCGGATCGGCCGAAGCCCATGCCGTTGACGTTGAAGTTGGTACCGCCACCAGCGAGCGCGAAACCGGCAATCGTGTTCGGCGAGAACAGATAGTCGGCCCCGACGGCGGTCCCAAAGACGCTGCTCGTGGTGTTGTTCGATCCCACCGCAGAATTGCCGTCGGTGGTTTGCGAGCCGCCGAATCCGGCCGCCCACACGCTCCAGCGCGGCACGAACGGCGTCGGCGGCGCCTTGGTGAACATCGCATACGCGTCGTGTGCGCCGCTCGCGTAGCCTAGCGCTCCGTCGGCATAGCCGGCAGGTCCCGGGGTGGGAGTGGCCGATCCGGTCCGGTTCATGAAGGGATCGGTGAGGACCCCCATGAACTGGGTCATGGCGTCGAACGTGGTTTGTTGCGAGCCCGTGCCGAGCTCACCCGAAGCTTGGGACAGTTGAGGCGGCGACAACGCGGCATACACCAACGGAATGCCACCGGTCGCATTGAAGTAATTGCTCAGCGCATTGCCGACCGCGTGCTGATTACCGTTGAGACCGGGAAGCGCGAAGTTCAGGACTAGGTTGAGATAGGCGTTGTTGGCGTTGTAGCTCAGCGAGGTATGCAGGTTAGTTGGCAAGTTGGTGTTGACCGTGTTGGGCGCGAAGGTGCCCGACACGCCGCCGGCCGCCGTCAGGATCGTGTACTGCTTCTGGACGTAACTGCCATTGGCAAACACCGCGTTCACAGTCGCGCCGCCGAGCATCGCAGTCCCGCTGACATTGGTCGATGCCGCAGAAGATGGCGTCACTTGCACCAAATAAACCGCGCCGGATTGGAAGGCGAGATTGCCAGTGACGGTAAGCGTGCCGGTCGGGTTGGTCGCATTGCCGGGCGCGAGTGTGCCGCCGCTCATGATAGTGGTCGTCGCGGGATCGACGATACCAGTACCGCTCAAGGTACCACCGGAATTGACCGTTACACTCGACGAACTGGCGATCGAGCCGTCCACCTCCAGCGTACCGCCGTTGATAGCGGTTGCGCCAGTGTAAGAATTGGTGCCCGACAACGCCAATGTGCCGCTGCCGACCTTGGTCAATCCGCCGGCCCCGCTGATGACGCCGGAAAAAACGGTCGAGAGATTATTGCCACCAACCGCCAGGGTATTCGCGCCAAGACGGATATTGCCGTCCCCCTCGATCGAACCTGCGGTGGTGCCGCCGGTCGTCAGGCCCGAAATGTCGAGTACGCCGCCCCCGTTCAGGATGAAGCGCGCGGTGCCGCCGCTGGCCGAGTTCTCGATGACAGTTATGCCGCCGCTATCGGTGATGGTGGCGTTGCCGGCTGTGCTCGAATCGAGAAAATTCAAGAAGAGATTATTGTTGATGATCGCATTGCCGGCCGTGCTGCTGTCGCGGAATGTGAGACTGAAGCCGTTGTTGATAGTGGCGCTGCCGGCCGTACTCGCGTTTAGGAATTGTACCGCGCCAAATTGGTTACCAAATTGACTGATGTTGATCGTGGCGCTGCCGTTCTTGATAACAATGCCGGCGCCATTGAATGTGAGTGTCTGGCTCACGTCGAACGTATAAGCGGAAGCCCCGGCGTAGAAGGTCCAGCCACCGACGCTGGTGATGTTGGACGAGAACGACAGGCTCGTGACGTTCGAGACACCGAACGTGGCGGTGCCGGTCGGTACGCTTCCTCCTGTCCAGTTGATGCCGGTATTGAAATCGCGCGTCCCGGGAAGGGGTCCCGCAAACGGGAATGTACTCCAACTCGCGTCCTGAGCAGCGGCCGGCAAGACCGTCACGACCAGCACTAAAAACGCAAACAGGCCAATCCAGTACGAAACGAGCGTTCGCCGCCCGCAAAATCCTGTACCGAGGTGCCGATTCGGCACAACAGCGATATTCCCCGACTTCACTTTCAGCGACCCCAAGCATCCCTGCTGGACAAATTGCCGCAGTTGAGGCCAAGGAGCAACGAAGAGAAACGATGTCTTGTGAGCTTTTCCGTTACATGTTGTGAGAAAAGCACAGCTTGAGGTTTAGTAGAGTTGCGACAGAGTTGTGACCGCGCTCGATCGGATTCCGCCGCAACCAGCTACTCATGGCTCCACTCACGCCATTTGCGTGAGGCACGCACCGGCGGAACAGTTTCCCTTGCGGTATCTCTCCCCGCAAGGCGCGGGCGCCCGCACGATTTCGGAATATTGGAAATGTACCCCTGAGTTGCCCGACGCGTCAAGTTGACTGATCGATCCGCCGGCAGCCGTCAGCTCCTTTGCATGGGGTTGTTTTCGATATTTTGGCCGCGCGCAGCCCCCCAAGAGGGAAGCCTGACCAGCGCGCCGACCTCACCTGGCTGACTTCACCGTTGACAGCAATGACCGTCGACCTACCCTGGCATGAACCCGAACGCCTTCTCGAACCTTCTGGCGTAAACCGGCCAAACCTCGGGATTGATGATGCGCGGCGGGCGCTTGCCGTCCAGCGTATCGAGGATCTGTTCGGCTGCGATGCGGCCCATGTTGATGCGCGCCTCGCGGGTGACGCCGGCGGTGTGCGGGCTCGCCAGCACATTGTCGAACTGCAGCAGCGGATGATCCGGCGGCGGCGGTTCCTTGGACCAGACGTCGAGGCCGGCACCGGCAATGCGTTTTTCGCGCAATGCCTCTTCCAATGCCTTCTCGTCGTGGATGAAGCCGCGCGCGGTGGTGACGAAATAGGCGTGCGGCTGCATCAGCGCGAATTCGCGCGCGCCGATCATGCCTCGGCTCTTGCTGTCCAGCGGACAGGAGATCGAGACGAAATCCGCGCGGCGCAAGAGATCGTCGAGCTCGACCTTCTCCCCGCCCCGCTTCGCCATCTCCTCGGCCGTGAGATAGGGATCGTAGGCGATCACCTTCATGTGCAAGAGGCCCTTGCACAGCTCGGCGATGCGGCGGCCGACATTGCCGAGGCCGACGATGCCGACGGTCTTCTCGTTCAGCTCGTTGCCGATCAGATCGTTGCGGTTGACGTTGGCCTCGCGCCGCAGCCGGCGATCGGACTGAATGATGCGCTTCGACAGCGTCAGCATCATGCCGAGCGCGTGCTCGGCGACCGAGTTGGCGTTGCCGCCGGACTGGTTGACCACCAGTACGCCCGCCGCGGTGCAGGCCTCGACGTCGACCGGATCGAAGCCGGCGCCGTTCGAGGAGACGATCAGAAGGTTCGGCGCGCGCTTCAACAGCTCGGCATGGGCATGGAAATGCGGCGCCAGCTCATCGCGGGCGGCGCCGATCTGGTAGGCATGCGCATCGGCGAGAACCGGCGCGAATGCCGCCTCCGGCGTCTCGTTCTCCAGACGGTCGAGCCGGACATCTGGCCGCTTCTTCAGGATGTCGACGTAGATCTCGTGGGCGAGGTATTTGACGTAGAACACGCGCTTGTTGTTGACGGTCATGTCTTCGAGCAGCTTTCAGTTTGGGAAGCCATAGAGTCGTGCGGGATTGTCGACGAGGATGCGGTGGCGGGTCGCCGCGTCCGGCGTCCACTCCTGGAACAGCGTCAGCAGGTGGCCGGCGTCGGGCATCTCGCCCTCGACCCGCGGATGCGGCCAGTCGCCGCCCCACACCAGCTGTTCGGAGTTGGCTGATACCAGCGCCTCGTGGAACGGCCGCGCATCCGGATAATCCGGCGCGCGCTGACTCAGGCGATGTGCGCCGGAAAGCTTGGCCCAGCACCAGCCCTCGCCGACCGCGCGCAGCAGGCTCTGAAAGCCCGCGGTGTTGATGCCAGCGGCCGCATCGGTGCGGCCCATGTGGTCGACCACGACCGGCAGGCCCAGCGCCTTCAGCGTCGGGACCGTGTCAGGCAAATCCTTCACGTCGATCCAGAGCTGCAGATGCCAGCCGAGCTCGGCCATCACGGCCGCATGCGTCCCGGCGACGCTCAAGGGAATGCCGCCGCGATAGTGCAACTGGCCGCCGCGGAAGAAATGGTTGAAGCGCAAGCCGCGGACGCCGAGCACATGCCATTGCCGCAGCGTGCCCGCCGCCACATCGGCATCGGCCACCGCGACGCCGCGCAGCCGCGCCGGCTCGCGCTGCAGCGCATCCAGCATCGCCGAATTGTCGTGTCCATGCGCGCTGCCCTGCACCAGCACGCCGCGGGAGAAACCCAGCGCATCGAGCATGCCGAGATAGGTCGCGAGCGGCGCGTCCGGCGGCGTGTAGCTGCGATCGGCGGCATAGGGGAAGCGGTCCGCCGGGCCGAACACATGCGCATGCGTATCGCAGGCCTTGGGCGGCAGCTTCTCTCTCGGCGGCGTCACCGGACGCGGCGGCAGGCAGGCGGGAATCTCTGATACAGCCATCTTCCTACTCCGCCTTCATGCCGGCGGCCTTGATGATCGGCCCCCATTTGTCGTAGTCGGCCTTGATCTTGGCGGCGAACTTGTCCGGCGTGGAGCCGATCGGGATCGCGCCGAGCTTGCCGAGACGCTCCTTCACGGCATCCGTATTCACGGCCGCGACGAAATCATGCGAAATCTTCGCAACGAGATCCGCAGGCATGTTGCCGGGCCCGAGCAGCCCCCACCACACCTCGGTATCGTAGCCCGGCACGGCCTCCGACATGCTGGGCACATCGGGCAAGAATGGCGCACGCGAGGCCGTCGTCACCGCCAGCGCACGAACCGTGCCGGCCTGCAACTGCCCGACCGATTCCGGCCCGTTGTTGAACGACATCGGAATTTGTCCGCCCAGCAGATCGTTGATTGCGGGCGCGCCGCCCTTGTAGGGGATCGCGTTGAGATCGATCTTGGCGAGGCTGTTGAGCAGCTCGCCGGCCAGATGGGTCGAGGTGCCGTTGCCGGCATGGGCAAAGGACAGGCTGCCGGGCTTCGCCTTCGCCGCCGCGATCACGTCACTGACCGACTTGAACGGTGAGTCCGCGCGCACCAGCAGCACGTTCGGCGATGACGCCAGCAGCGAGATCGGCGAAAAATCCTTGAACGTGTCGTAGGGCAGTTTTGGATAGAGGAACGGATTGGTGGCATGGCCGCTCGCCACCATGATCAGATTGTAGCCATCGGGCGCGGAGCTCACGATCGCCTGCGAGGCGATCACCCCGCCGGCGCCCGGCCGGTTCTCGACCACGATCGACTGCGTCCAGCTTTTCGACACCGCTTCGGCTAGCGTCCGCGTCAGCACGTCGACGCCGCCGCCCGGCGGATATGGGACGAGAATATGAACGGCCTTTGCCGGGTATGGCTGCGCGGACGCAAGGCCGGCCACGACGGTGGCCGCTGCCGCAATGGCGGTCCGCCAGACCCATCCGGCCATCGACGCCTCCCGTCCCTTGATCGTTCCGTCCCTTGATCGTTACAGCCTGTATCGCACGCCGGTTGGGCACTACGATGGCCCAATTCCGCAGATCGCGTTGCGGCCTCGACATGTTGACAATCGCATGGTCAGCGTCAAGTTTCATGGCGCAAGCGATCATCAGCGTCGCGCGAGAGGGAGAACAGGATGGCGGCCGCGGAACAAGCCTCGTCCAAGGATAAAGCCAAGGATAAGTCCCAGGATGCGGCGACCACCTGGCACGGCATCGTGCTGCAGACGCTGAAGCGGAACGAGATCAAGCTGGTGCCCTATGTGCCCGACCGGGTGCTGACCACGCTGATCAAGGACCTGCACGCCGATCCGTATTTCACGACGTTTCCGACCGCGCGCGAGGAAGAGGCCGTCGGCATCGTCTCAGGTGCCTGGATGGCGGGCACGCGCGGCGCCGTACTGATGCAGACCTCGGGCTTTGCCACGCTCGCCAACGTGCTGGCCTCGCTCGCGGTGCCCTACCAGATCCCGCTGATCATGTTCGTCTCCGAGCGCGGCACGCTCGGCGAGTTCAACTACGGCCAGGCGCTGGTCTGCCGCACCATGCGCCCGATGCTGGATTCGCTGGCGATGGAACATCACACCATCACCCGGCTCGACGAGCTCGAATTCATCGCCGACCGCTCGATCAAGCAGGCCGTCACCACCCAGGCGCCGGTGGCGCTGATCCTCTCGCCGCTGTTGACCGGCGGCAAGACCTTCGACAAGTGAGATCAGCCATGACCAACGCACACGCGCGCAACACCAAGGTGATGAACCGCTTCGACCTTACCCAGCGCCTCGTCGCCGGGCTGAAGGACGAGGCCGTGATCGGCGGCATCGGCAACACCAACTTTGATCTTTGGGCCGCCGGCCACCGCCCCGAGAATTTCTACATGCTGGGCAGCATGGGACTTGCGTTTCCGATCGCGCTCGGCGTCGCACTGGCGCAGCCGAAGCGCCGCGTGTTCGCACTCGAAGGCGACGGCTCGCTGTTGATGCAGCTCGGCTGCCTCTCGACCATCGCGACGCTGGCGCCGAAGAATCTCACGATGGTGGTGATGGACAACGGCATCTACCAGATCACCGGCAGTCAGCCAACCCCGGCGGCAGGCCATACCGACATCGTCGCGGTCGCGCTCGCCAGCGGGATTGCGAGCAGCTCCTGGGCCGCCGACGAGGACGATTTCGAGCGGCTGATCGAACAGTCGAAGTCAGCACCCGGCCCGACCCTGATCGGCGTCCGCATCGACGACAAGCCCGGCACCGGCACCACCCGCCGCGACCCCGTGCAGATCCGCGAGCGGTTCATGCACGGGATGGGGGTTAGGCAGTTGCTGTAGGGCCGCCCGGCCGCAGGCCCTGTTGCAACGTAGAATCCGTCATTACGGGCCACCTGGTCGGCGCGCAGCGCCGCCGGATGACAGGCTCCGCGAAGCAATCCATCCACCCGCATATCCGGTGGATGGATCGCTTCGTCGCGTCGCCTCGCGCGATGACAGGCAGGCTGTGCCGAGAGGTGGTTTCTTGCTATTTAACGATTGCATTATTTAACCATTGTGTTATTTAACACTTTCATTAATCACCATAAGGCTCTCCCGCCATGTCGGCCGCGGCGCCTCAACTCGACAATCTATTCGCGGCGCTCGCCGATCCGACCCGGCGCGCGATCATCGACCGGCTGCTCGCCCGCGGCGAGCTCAGCGTCGGCGAGGTCGCCGCTCCCTTTTCCATCAGCACGCCGGCCATCACACGGCATCTGCAGGTGCTGGAGGCGGCCGGACTGATCGAACGCCGGGTCGAGCGACAATGGCGGTTCGTGCGCGTGCGCGCCGATGCGCTGGCACCGATGGAGAGCTGGCTGGAGCGGCATCGGCGGCACTGGTCGGCGGCGCTGGATCGCCTGGAAGCAGTGGCTGCCGCGCAAATACCGCAGCGGAGGAAATCATGAGCGATGCCGACACCACGCTGCGCATCGAACGCTTGATCGCCGCGCCGCCCGAGGTGTTGTTCGCGCTCTGGATCGAGCCGGCGCAATTGCTGAAATGGTGGGCACCGGACGGCTACGAGCCTTCGGTCGACATTCTCGACGCAAGACCCGGCGGCCGCTGGCGCACCATGATGCGCAGGCCCGATGGCGGCGTGGTCGCGACCAGCGGGGTCTACCGCATTGTCGAGCCGCCGTACCGGCTCTCCTTCACCTGGGCCTGGGAAAGCGAGCACGGCGCGCGCGGCCACGAAAGCGAGGTCGCGGTGACCTTCGAGGCCGCGCCGGGCGGCACGCGGCTCGTGCTGCTGCAGCAGCGCTTCGAGAACAAGGAAACCTGCGACCGCCACGTGATCGGCTGGTCGGCCGCGCTCGACCGCATGTCGTGGATCGCGCGCTGACGACACGGGAGATATCCATGACCGCTCCGGAAATCATCGGCTCGATCCGCTCGACCTACACGCACGCGATCCGCCTGGTGTGCGAGGAAAAGGGCATCGACTACACGCTCACCGAACGGCCGCTGCGTGCGCCTGAAGTCTATGCGATCCATCCGTTCGGGAAAATGCCGGTGCTGCGCCACGGCGATTTTGAGCTGTTCGAATCCAAGGCGATCGCCACCTATCTCGACCGCAGCTTCCCTGCGCCTTATTTGTTTCCGGCCGATCTTCGGCTCGCCGCGCTCACCGAACAATGGATTTCGGTCGTCAACACGCTGATCGACCACACGCTGATCCGGACCTACCTGTTCGCCTATATCGCGCCGAAGACCGCCGACGGCACCCCCGACCGCGCGGCCATCGATGCCGTCATGCCGGCGTTGCGCGCGCAGATCGACGTTCTCGACCGAGCGGTCGCGCCGACGGGCTACCTTGTCGGCGATCATCTCACCTTCGCCGACCTCAACCTGCTGCCGATCCTGCACCGGGTACAGCAGGCGCCCGAAGGCGCCAGCGCACTTGCGGATGCACCGCATCTCGCGCGCTATTACGCGCAACACACCGCGCGGCCGAGCTTCCGACGCACGATGCCGCCCGCCGGCCCGCCACGGCGGAGCTCGACATCGTAGCGCCGTTCAATTCAGCCGCAACTCGGTGATATGCCGGGGATCCGGCGCGAGTTCGCCGCGTTCGACGCGCTTGACGATGTCGGTCAGCGCGGCGTTGGCATTGCATGCGAGGCCAAGCTTCTCGCCCTCGCGCACCACAAAGCCGTTGAGGAATTCGATCTCGGTGCGGCGGCCCTTCTGGATGTCCTGGCCCATCGAGGGACGCTGCGCCGATGACGTGCGCTTGGCATCCTTGAAGCGCTGCTCGTCGCAGGCGCGCGTCGCGGCCTCGTCGCCCTCGCCCGCCCGCGCGATGGTCTCGGGCGGCAGATGCAGGATCTCCTCCAGCTGATAGCCCTGCGCCTGGCCGACGCGGATCGCCTCGCTGCCGAGCCGCGTCGAGAAGCGGCGCAGCGGTTCGCTTTGCAGCATCTCGCCGCCCGCTAGACCCGTGCAGGCCGAGAGCCCGTTGCCCATCACGTTGGCGACGAGCTTGGACCAGCGCTCGCCCCAGAGATTGCCGGTCACCTTGGCGCTATCGGAGTAGCCAACCAGGCGGCAAACCTCCTCCGCCCGCGCGGTGATACGGCCATGCACCTCGCCGGCGCGGAACACGGTATGCGCCGCGCCACCCTTGCCGGCGCCGCGGTGCATATGGCCGGGCTCGGGCAGGTTGACGGTGATGCTGCTCGCGATGCAGCCGAGCGTCTTGCCCCAGCCGACGATGCCGGCGATCGTCTCCTCATTCATACAGTTCTGCAGAGAGACGACGTAACCGTCCGGCGCCAGATATTGCCGGATCAGCATGGTCGCCCAGGCGGTGTCGTAGGACTTCATGCAGACGAAGGCGATGTCGACCGGCTTTTCCTTTGCCAGTTGCTGAGCATCGGTGACGTGCAGCGCACGCACCGGCACCGAGAACTCGGCGACATCCATCGCGTGCGTGACGCGCAATCCGTGCTTGCGCATGTGCTCGACATGCTCGGGCCAGGGATCGATGAAGGTGACGTCCTCACCCGCCTGCACCATATGCGCACCGGCATAGCCGCCGACCGCACCCGCGCCGACGATCGCGATCTTCCGACCCATGTTTCCACCCTGCTCTTGATTGAGGCGGCCGCTGGCTGCGTCCGCGTGTTGCGGACCAGTCTAGGGGATCGCGCCGGCAGGCCAACCAGGCACCTCATGAAAAAACGGGCCCGTGCCATGCGAAAATCCCCGCGGGCGACAAGCCCGCGAGGATCTTCGCAGTTAGAAATATCGGCGCGATCAGTCGATGATCTTGACGATCCTGCGGGTGCGCGGCTCGACGATCACGCGGCGATCATTGACGATCGCGTAGCGGTATTCGGTGTAGCGCGGCACCGGACGCAGCACGACGGTGTCGGGCAGCGGCTCGCCGACCACGACGCGCTCGCGCACCACGACCGACGGCTCGTCGCGCGGGATCGACGTGATCACCGCATTCGGAATCTCGAGGCCGGCGCCGACCGCGGCACCAACCGTGCCGCCGACGATCTCGCCAACCGGGCCTGCGATCTCGCCACCGGTCCGCGCACCGTTCGCGGCGCCCGCCGCGGTCGTTGACTGCGCGAACGCCGAGCCGGACGCGAGCAGCGACGCGGCGGCAACAAGGGAAACAGCAAGACGCTTGTTCATGATTCTCCTCCTCCGAGTTATGAGACGCCCCTTCAACATCGCAGGGAACGAGACGTTCCAGTTCCAACGCCGGCAACTCGTGCGCAAATTCCAGTTCCGCAGCAACTCGCCTTAGTTCCAGCACAAATGAAAATGCTGCTCCGGATAATGTCCGAAGCAGCATTCATCGTGGGTTCAGATTCAGAGATGGATTAGAGCAGGAGCGCGCTGCGCGCCGTTCATTCCGGCGGTTTTTGATCGGCTCGTCGTCTTGGCGTTCGCCGTCTTGGCGGCGGTGCCGCCGCCTGCTTGATGCGGATTCGCGTCGTCCCGCCCTTGGGCTGTTCAATCTCGAACGCGTTTGTCCTGCGCACCAGCTCGCTCAGGGTGCGGAAGCCGTAAGTCCTTTGATCGAAATCCGACGCCAGATTGGCCAGCTGCCTTCCGACCTCGCCAAGCGTCACCCAGCCGTCCTCGCTGGCCATCTGGCCGATCACCTTCTTGAGGATGGGCGTGGCGGCGTCCGGCGGCTGCAACGGCTGGGCACGCACGGCCGCATCCTGGTTGCTCGTCACCCCGCCGCGCAAATTCTCGGTGTAGACGAACCTGCGGCAGGCCTGCCGGAAACTCTCCGGCGTCTTCTGCTCGCCGAACCCGAACACGTCGATGCCGTGCTCGCGGATGCGGGCGGCAAGCCGGGTGAAATCGCTGTCCGACGACACCAGGCAGAATCCATCGAACCGGCCGCTGTGCAGCAGGTCCATCGCGTCGATCACCAGGGTGATGTCGGATGCATTCTTGCCGGTCGTATAGGCGAATTGCTGCTGCGGGATGATGGCGTGCTTGGACAGAATGTCGGCCCAGCCCTTCGACCTCGGATTGGAGAAGTCGCCGTAGATTCGGCGCACGCTGGCTTCGCCGATCTTGGCGATCTCCTCGAACAGCCCGTCGGCGATCCTTGCAGATGCATTGTCGGCGTCGATCAGGACCGCCAGACGGGGCGAACGGAGTTCGGAAGGCATGGCTTCTCTCTGCTGGGATATGATGGATCAAGATTTCGCTGACGGCCCCGGAACCGACGCAGCCGTCGCATCGGAGCACATCGCGCGTCCCAAGCATAGGGTCGGTGGCATCGCCGCGACTTTCGTGGCGAATGCATCCTCGGGCGGTGTGGTCAGAGCACCTCGCCCATATCGATCGCGCGCCTGGCGAACTCGATGGCCTTCTCCGCGGTGATCGCATCCGCTGTCGTGGTCGCCTCGTCGCGCACCGACGGCGGAGAAGCGATCCGGATCTTCTTGCCGTTCGACCGGCGGATGGTCGCGCGCCAGCGATCGACATCGCGCCGGTAGGCATCGATCACAAAATCCCGATAGGTGACGCCGCTCATGAGCGGCTGAAGGGACGCTGCTTCGAGACCGGCCGGCCGGCTTGCGACATCGCGCACCATCTCGACAATCATCTCGACGGCATGCTCACGCGCGGCGCCGGTCGCGTCCCTGAGCAGATAGCTCACCGCCGCGCCGATCTGCGCCCTTGCGCGATCGTCGCTCGCAAAATCCAAATCGACCTGAACTGACATGATGGGAAAAACGCCTCCTCCGGACCCAATATCGGATACCTCCAGGCATCCGGTACGTCACAACCACGAGACCTTTAGTCGGCCCCCCATTAAAGCCCGATTATCGGACAGGCCCCGATTTCTCGGATGCCGTTAACCGGGCTTTGATGCCGCTTCGGAAGATGTCCGAAGCGGCATCAAACGCCGATCGGATCACAGCAGGCCGGCGCCGCGCGCCGATTTGTCCCCGGCCCTGTCCGGCGCGGAGGCCGGCTCGCTCCCGTCAATTCGTGCGTGATCACCAATTGACATATCACTGCTATCCGTGTGACATTTTATGGAACGGGCCGACAAGAGCCCGGCAACGTCCATCTGGGGAGGACAGCAATGACCATTTCCGACGTCACCGCAGCGGCCGGAAGCCGGGCTCCGGCCGCCGTCGCGCGCACCGCGCAGGCACAGCAGGTCGCCGACATCGCGGCACGGCTCGAACGCCTACCGCTGACCTCCTATCAGCGCTGGATCTTCGGAATCATCGCAACCGCATGGTTCTTCGACAGCATGGACCTGGCCGCGCTGACCTTCGTGCTCGGCTCGATCCGCCAGACCTTCGGCCTGTCGACGGCGGAAACCGGGCTGCTGTCCAGCATGAGCTTCCTCGGCATGTTCATAGGCGCCGCGTCCGCCGGCCTGCTGGCCGACCGTTTCGGCCGCGCCCGCGTCTTCCAGGTCAGCATGATCTTCTGGGGCTTGGGCAGCCTGTGCTGTGGTCTCTCGACGACGGCGACCGCGCTCGGCGCTTCCCGCCTGTTGCTCGGCTTCGGCATGGGCATGGAGTTTCCAGTCGCGCAGTCGATGGTCTCGGAGATCATGCCGGCCCGCAACCGCGGCCGCTACATCGCGTTCCTCGAAGGGTTTTGGCCGCTCGGCTTCATTGCGTCGGGCCTGTTGACCTACTTCGTACTGCAGGCCGCCGACTGGCGCTGGGTCTTCATCCTGCAGGCGATCCCGGCCGTCTTCGTGCTCGTGGTGCGACGCTACGTTCCGGAATCGCCGCGCTGGCTCGCTTCCCACGGCTATTCCGAGCGGGCCGAAGCGACCGTGCGCGACATCGAAAGCAGGGTCCGCGATCGTCTCGGCAGCAAGGAGCTGCCGCCGGTGGTGCGCCAGGCGGCCGCACCCGCGTCGGAAGTGACCGGCCTGAGGACGCTGTTTTCGGGCATCTACGCCAAGCGGACCGCGATGTTGTGGACCTTGTGGTTCTTCGCCCTGCTCGGCTTCTACGGTCTGACCACGTGGCTCGGCGCGCTGCTGCAGGCCAAGGGATTCCCGATCACCAAATCGGTGTTCTACACCATCCTGATCTCGCTCGCGGGCATTCCCGGCTTCCTGGTCTCGGCGTGGCTCGTCGAATCCTGGGGCCGAAAGGCGACGCTGGTGATGAACCTGCTCTGCGGCGCGATCGCCTGCCACTTCTACGGCTCGGCGGCGGACCAGACCCAGCTCATCATTGCCGGCCTCTGCATGCAGTTCTTCCTGTTCGGCATGTGGTCAGCGCTTTACGCCTATACGCCTGAACTATACCCGACCCATGTCCGCGCCACCGGAACCGGTTTTGCCTCCGCAGTCGGCCGCATCGGTTCACTGATCGGCCCCTATGTGATCGGCGTGATCCTGCCTGCGGCAGGGCAGAGCGGCGTGTTCGCGCTGGGCGCCGGCGCGTTCGTGGTGGCAGCGCTGGCGGTGCTGTTGCTCGGCGAGGAAACCCGCGGCCGGACGCTGGAGAGCATTTCGCACTGATGATGCGCCGCTGTTCGCTGCATGCGGCCGGATTCGGTGTAGCGCCGATCGAGCGGCCTTGTCAGTGCCGTCGGGGCGTGTGAGATATCTGCTGTACAGCAGCACGCAAGATCCCGATGGCAGATTCGAGCAAACGATCCAGCACGGTGCGCGCGCGCGCAGCAGGAAGCCTCCGGCCGGCGCGGCCATCGTCCGCCGCCGCCGGCAAGCCGCGCGCTGCCACGCAGGCCATGCTCCCGCAAGCCGACGTCACCCTCACCGATCGCGCCTATGCCGAGCTCGAAGAGCTGATCGTGACGCTGCAGCTGCCGCCCGGTACTGCGCTCTCCGAGCTGGTGCTCGCCAAGCGGCTCGACATCGGCCGTACCCCGATCCGCGAGGCGTTGCAGCGGCTGTCGCGCGACGGCCTCGTCAACATCCTGGCCCGTCGTGGCGTGCTGGTGTCCGAGATCGACCTGCGCGCCCAGCTCCGCCTGCTCGAAGTGCGGCGCGAGCTGGAACGGCTGATGGCGCGCGGCGCCGCCGAGCGCGCCACCAGCGAGCAACGCAAGCAGTTCTACGAGATCGCCGCCGGCATGCGGCGCGCGTCGGAAAAGTCCGACGATCTGCTGTTCATGCGGCTGGATCACCAGTTCAACACGCTGATCTCGGCGGCGTCGCGCAACGAGTTCGCCTCCCGCGCGATGGGCCTGATGCACGGCCTGTCGCGCCGATTCTGGTACCAGCACTACAAGGAAGCGGCCGATCTGCCGCTCGCGGCGCGGCTGCATGCCGATGTCGCCGAAGCCGTCGCCGAGCGCCGCGTCGACGCCGCGGGCGCGGCCTCCGACAGCCTGATCGACTACATCGAGAGCTTTGCGCGTTCGACGCTGTGAGCGTTTTCAGAACTCGACGACCGTGCGGATCGAGCGGCCGCGCCGCAACGCCTCGAAGCCATCATTGATGCCGTCGAGGCTGCAGCGGCCGGTGATCAGTTCGTCGAGCTTGAGCCGGCCGTCGAGATAGGCCTGCGCCAGCAACGGAAAGTCGCGCCGTGGCCGCGCACCGCCGTAGCTCGAGCGACGAAATCGCTTCTCGCCCATCAACGCGCCCCAGCGGAAACTCACGTCTTGCGTGACGTCGATCTTGCCGAGCCAGATCACCTCGCCGCCCGGCCGCACCGCCTCCGCGGTCTGCCGAAACGCCTTGGGATGGCCCGCCGCCTCGAGGATGACATCGGCGCCCCGTCCGCGCGTCGCCTCCTTGGCGAACTGCACCGGGTCCTCGCGCGCTGCGTTGACGATCTGCGTCGCGCCGAGTTGCCGCGCCAGCGCAAGCTTTGCATCGTCGAGGTCAACCGCGATGATCGCACCGGCGCCGGCGAGCCGGGCGCCCTGCACCGCTGCCAGCCCGACCGCGCCGCAGCCGGTGACCATCACGGTATCGCCATAGCCGATGTCGGCTATGTTCAGCGCGGCACCAACGCCGGTCACGACGCCGCAGCCGATCAGGCACGCGCGGTCGAACGGAATGTCCTTTGGCACGACGATCGCCTGCTGCGCCGGCAGCACGAGGTATTCCGAGAACGCGCCGAGAAACATCAGGTGGGCCAGGCTGCCGCCGCCCGCGAGCTGCGCCTTCGACGCGCCGTCGAAATGCACGCCTTCCGCGCCCCTGGCGAGATAGGTCTCGCACAGGATCGGCTGCGCGCGGTCGCAGTGAAAGCAGTGCCCGCAATGCGGATTCCACGACAGGATCACGTGATCGCCGGCGCGCACGTCGTGCACCGCGCTGCCGACCTCCTCGACCACGCCGGCCGCCTCGTGCCCGAGGATCATCGGCACGGGGTAGCGCAGCGATCCGTCGATTACCTCCAGATCGGTGTGGCAGAGCCCCGCGGCACGCACCTTCACCACGACGTCGGTCGGCATCGGTGGTGCAAGCGAAACGCGCTCGATGGAGAGCGGCGTTCCGCTTTGATGCAGCACCGCCGCGCGACAGGTCAGGGTCATCTCAAAGAATTCTCCGGCGGAGAAATCCGCGTGGGGTCAGGCCGTTTGTCCGGATCGCAGCGCCGCGACCGCCTCGTCGAGATCGGCCGAGGAGAGCTCCCATTCATTGCCGAAATTGGCGACGATGCGCCGCATGAAGCTCTGGTGCAGCGCCTTCGCCGCGGTCGCGTCGTGCAGATGATCATAGAGCAGCGCGAAGGCCAGCTGTGCCGGCTCGGGCCCCTCATAGCTCCATTCAAATCCGTGTTCGGTGAGCCGAAGTTGGTCGTAATGCGGTGACAGCGGCTCGCCGTCGACCAGCACGGAAATGCCGTCGATGGTACGGTCCCCGGCATAGCTCGCCATCGGTGCCTCCCTGTGCTGCAGCATCATATCAGGATCCCGGTGGACGCATCTTGAGGTCCTTCTTGACGACCTCGGGGAAGATCCACATCGCGACCGTGGCGAATACGCCGAGGAAGGCGACTGCGTAGCTCGGTCCCTGCTGTCCGAGATAGACCATGAAGAAGTATCCGCAAGCCGCCGTGGCGAGGCACGCCAGCGACAGCATGAGCTTGATGTGGCTCGGCATCGAGACCTCCCTCAGGTCCACATGTGGAACGATGATGCGGCCACGCCGACCAGCAGCGCCAGCGCTGCAATCATGGCGCAACAGGACAGGCGCAATCCCGCGCGTCCGTCGCGCCACCATTCCGGCAGCGCCTGAAACAGCCCGGGCAGGAACAAGAAGAGCACACCGCCCACCACAACGACGGTGGTCCAGCGCAGTTCGACCAGGGCGAATGCCAGCGTGCCGGCGAGCAACATCGCCCACAATGCGGTCGTCATCGTCACCGGCAGAACGGCGCGTCCACGCAGCGGATACATCCCGGCCAGCTGCAGGAAGCCGATGCAGCACACGCTCCACAGCAGGCCGAACCAGGCGAGGCCGGCGAGATTGGGTTCAAGCTGCGGCATGCGGCACCGATTGCTCCTTCACCACGACCCGCGGCGTCCGCGCCGTCCGTCGCATGTCGGTCTTCACGTAGCGCGTGCTGTAGCCGTTGAAGATGTGGCCAAGCAGGCCGCGGTTGAGGTCGGAGGTGCCGAACACATAGTCCATCACCGGGAAGGTCAGGTTCATGTTCCGCTCCATCATGATCGACTGGTTGTGATGGGCGGTATGATGCCGGCGTATGGTGTTGACGAACGGCATGTTGCGCACGAAGGCATTTTCCTCGACGTGGCAGCAGAAATGCATGAATTCGTAGATCAGGTACATCGACGTGGTCGTGGTGATCAGCAGCCAGCCGGTATTGGCCGAGATCACCAGACCGGCGACGATCGCCGGCGGGATCGACATTAGGGTGAACACCACCAGCGCATAGGGCGGGAAGAAGGTGACGCGCCAGTCGTGATGATCGGCAAAGCGCATCTCCTCTTCGGTGAAGAACTGATGGTGCATCAGGGTGTGGCGGCTGTAGATCGCGCGCAGCAGTGGCACATTCGACGGCCGGTGCATGACGAAGCGATGCACCGCCCATTCGAAGAAGTTCGCAATCAGGAACACCGCCGGAATGGTGAGGTATTCCCACCACTTCAAATCGTGCACATTGGCCAGGTAGACGTACAGCGCCGTGAAGCCGATCGTGTAGATCAGCACGACGTGCAGCCAGCCATTGTACCAGCCCACCACGCGCTCGCGGTAGGTCGCGCGATATTTGCGCTGGCGGTCGGTCATCCCTGTTGCAGCCAACTCCATCGCGGCGTCCTCCATCATTCTTATCTGACATATCAGTAGCACATCAGTTACGAAAGGCAAGCTGCCTTGGCGGGCAAGACGCGGTCGAGAAAAAGGGGACGGTGCGCGGAACCCGCGCAAGACGGAGCAGGAAAGCCCGGGCTGGTTTCGAACGATCGGGCTGATGCCGCCCTTCCCGTCCACCTCGGCGGCAAGGCCCAGACGGGGGCCAATAAAGAAGCCGCCCCGGACGATGTCCGAGGCGGCCTCTGGTCTTCGACAGATCAGACGATCAGAGCAGTCCCGCGCCGCGGGCCCATTTGTACTTGGCGCCCAGCACCTCGACCGGCAGCTCGGTCGAATAGGCGTAGGCCGGAATGCCGTTCTGGTAGAGATACTCGGCGGCCTCCTCGACCTCGACGTCGCCGGCGAGCGAGGCGACGATCGGCTTCACGAAGCCCTTGGCCTCCATCTCCTTCTTCACCTCGACCATGTTGCGCGCGAACACCATCGGTGGCGTCACGATGGTGTGCCAATAGCCGAGGATCAGCGCGTGGATGCGCTCATCGGAGAGACCGAGCTTCACCGTGTTGACGTAGGTGATCGGCGGCTCGCCGCCGGTGATATCCACAGGATTTCCAGCCGCGCCGAACGGCGGGATGAACTTGCGGAACGCCGCATCGAGATCCGGCGGCATCTGCATCAGCGACAGGCCGTTGTCGACCACGGAGTCGGAGAGCAGCACGCCGGAGCCGCCGGCACCGGTGATGATCAGGACGTTCTCGCCCTTCGGCGTCGGCAGCACCGGCACGCCGCGGGCGAATTCCAAGAGCTGCCGGAGCGAGCGGGCGCGGATCACGCCGGACTGCTTGAACACGTCCTCATAGATCTTGTCGTTGCCGGCGAGCGCGCCTGTGTGCGACGAGGCCGCCTTCGCACCCGCAGAAGTGCGGCCGGCCTTGAGCACGACCACCGGCTTCTTCTTGGAGACGCGCTTGGCGGCCTCCGCGAAGGCACGGCCGTCCTTCAGGTCTTCGCAGTGCTGCGCGATCAAATTGGTGTTCGGGTCCTGCTCGAAGAAGGCAAGCAGATCGTCCTCGTCGATGTCGGACTTGTTGCCGAGGCCGACGATCGCCGACACGCCCATCTTGGCCGAGCGCGAGAAGCCGATGATCGCCATGCCGATGCCGCCCGACTGCGACGACAGCGCCGCGTGGCCCTTGACGTCATAGGCGGTGCAGAACGTGGCGCACAGGTTGGCCGGCGTATAGTAGAAGCCGTAGATGTTCGGCCCCATCAGGCGGATGTTGTACTTCTTGCCGACCTCGACGATCTCGGCCTGCAATTCGGGCGCGCCGGCTTCGGCGAAGCCCGAGGGAATCAGCACCGCACCGGGGATTTTCTTCTCGCCGCACTCGACGAGCGCGCCGGCGACGAATTTCGCGGGGATCGCAAACACCGCCGTGTCGATCACGCCGGGCACGTCCTTGACGCTCTTGTAGGCCTTGTAGCCGAGAATCTCTTCAGCCTTCGGGTGGATCGGATAGATCTCGCCCTTGTAGCCGCCGTTGATGAGGTTCTTCATCACGGAGTTGCCGATCTTGCCGTCCTCGGCGGAGGCGCCGATCACCGCAACGCCCTTCGGCTGCATGATGCGGCTCATCGCGGCGACGATCTCTTCGGTCGGGCGCGGCGCCGGACGCGGCTTGTAGTCGAAGTCGACGACGATGCGGACGTCGGCGGCGATCGCGTTTTTGCTGGTGGCGAACACCGGATTAAGGTCGAGCTCGACGATCTCGGGGAAATCGCTGACCAGCTGCGACACCTTGACGATAACGTCGGCGAGCGCCTCGCGATTGACCGGCTCGCCGCCGCGCACGCCCTTCAGCATCTCATGCGCCTGGATGCCGTCGAGCATCGACAGCGCATCTTCCTTGGTCGCGGGCGCGAGGCGGAAGGTGATGTCCTTGAGGATTTCGACCAGCACGCCGCCGAGGCCGAAGGCGACCAGCTTGCCGAACGAGCCGTCGGTGATCGAACCGACGATCACCTCGGTGCCGCCGCCCAGCATCTGCTGGACCTGGATGCCCTCGATCTTGGCATCGGCCTTGTATTTCCTGGCGTTGGCGAGGATGGTCTCGTAGCTCTTCTCGGCGTCCGCGGCGCTCTTGACGCCGACCACCACGCCGCCCGCCTCGGTTTTGTGGAGGATGTCGGGCGAGACGATCTTCATCACCACCGGGAAGCCCATGTCGGAGGCGATCCGGGCAGCCTCGGCGGCCGACTTGGCGACGCCTTCCTTCGGCACCGGAATGCCGTAGGCGTCGCAAACCACCTTGCCTTCGGGCGCGGTGAGGCTCGTGCGCTTGTCGGCCCTGACCGCATCGAGAATTTTGCGGACCGCATCCTTCGAATTTGACATTGGCTTCCTCCTGGGACAGATTTCGTGGCATTTGGTATGCCAAAAACGTAATTGTCAAGGTCGGTCGACGTGCAAAAATACTGAAAAATATGGGCAGCTTGACATTCTGGTATTTGGCATGCCAAAAATCTAAGGTACTTTCTTCTGCTAAGAAGACGTCTCCAAGAGGAGGAGACGAGTCGTGCCTGACCCGAAACAGACCAAGGCGTCGCCCAACATGGCTGACACAGATATCGCCATCGTCCGCATCGCGCCGGAGACGAGCTTCAAGAACAAGGCCTATGAGGCCTTGAAGGAAGCTATCCTGAAGATGGACATCTACGCGACGCCCGAGCCGGTGATGCTCGACGAACGCGCATTGTCCGAGCGCCTCGGCGTCAGCCGCACGCCGATCCGCGAAGCGATCGCGATGCTCGAGCAGGACGGTTTCGTGAAAACCGTGCCGCGCCGCGGCATCATCGTGGTCCGCCGCACCAAGTCGGAGATCGTCGACATGATCCGCGCCTGGGCGGCGCTGGAAAGCATGGCGGCGCGCCTGATCACCACCACCGCGCGCAAGAAGGACATCTCGGCGCTGCGCGACTTCTTCAAGGACTTCAGCGACGACCGCCTGCCGCAGGATCACGTCGAGGAATATTCCAAGGCCAACATCGCCTTCCACCAGGCGCTGATCTCGCTGTCGGAATCGCCTGTGCTGGTCGATCTCACCAATGACCTGCTGCTGCATGTGCGCGGCTATCGCCAGCTCACGATCGGCCGCAAGGACCGCACCGCGACCTCGCTGCCCGAGCATCTCGGGATCATCGAGGCGCTGGAAGCGCGCGACACCGAGCTCGCCGAAAAGCGCGCCCGCGATCACACGCTCGGCCTTGCCGCCTATGTCGAGGCGCACGGCCAAGAATTATTCACGTAGAGAACCGTTCACGTAAGTTTGAGAGTCCACACCCGCTTCAGACGACGATCAGATCGTCCGAACCAAGAACGATCAGGGAGACGATGCCGATGCTGAATACCGCTACGAAGTCCGAGGCACCGGGCACCGAGCAAGAATTGACCGATGGCTTCCACCTCGTCATCGATGCGCTCAAGCTCAACGGCATCGACACCGTCTATGGTGTGCCGGGTATCCCGATCACGGACCTGGGCCGCATGGCCCAGGCGGCGGGCATTCGCGTGCTCTCGTTCCGCCACGAGCAGAATGCCGGCTATGCGGCCTCGATCGCCGGCTTCCTGACCAAGCGTCCCGGCGTCTGCCTCACGGTGTCGGCGCCCGGCTTCCTCAACGGCCTCACGGCCCTCGCCCACGCCACCACCAACTGCTTCCCGATGATCCTGATCTCGGGCTCGTCCGAGCGCGAGATCGTCGACCTGCAGCAGGGCGACTATGAGGAGATGGACCAGCTCGCGATCGCCAAGCCGCTGTGCAAGGCGGCCTTCCGCGTGCTGCACGCCCAGGACATTGGCATCGGCCTTGCCCGCGCGATCCGCGCCGCGGTGTCGGGCCGTCCCGGCGGCGTCTATCTCGACCTGCCCGCAAACTGTTCGGCCAGGTCATGGACGCGGCGGCCGGCGAGAAGTCGCTGGTCAAGGTGATCGATGCTGCGCCGGCGCAGCTCCCTGCCCCGTCGGCCGTCAAGCGCGCGCTCGACGTGCTGAAGAACGCGAAGCGTCCGCTGATCATCCTCGGCAAGGGCGCGGCCTACGCGCAGGCCGACGAGGCGATCAAGAATTTCGTCGAGAAGAGCGGCGTGCCGTTCCTGCCGATGAGCATGGCCAAGGGCCTCTTGCCCGATCTGCATCCGCAATGCGCGGGTGCGGCGCGCTCGACCGTGCTGAAGGAAGCCGACGTCGTGATGCTGATCGGTGCCCGCCTCAACTGGCTACTGTCGCATGGCAAGGGCAAGACCTGGGGTGAAGCTCCGAAGAAGTTCATCCAGGTCGACATCGAGCCGAAGGAAATGGATTCCAACGTCGAGATCGTCGCCCCCGTGGTCGGCGATATCGGCTCCTGCGTGTCCGCGTTCCTCGACGCCATGGGCGCGAGCTGGTCGGCCGCACCGAGCGACTGGCTCGCCACCGTGGCGAAGAAGCGCGACGACAACGTCGCCAAGATGGCGCCGAAGCTGATGAGCAATGCCTCACCGATGGACTATCACGGTGCGCTCGGCGCACTGCGCACGATCATCACGGAACGTCCCGACACCATCTTCGTCAACGAAGGCGCCAACACGCTCGATCTCGCCCGCGGCGTCGTCGACATGCACAAGCCGCGCAAGCGGCTCGACGTCGGCACCTGGGGCGTGATGGGCATCGGCATGGGCTATTCGATCGCGGCCGCGGTCGAGACCGGCCTGCCCGTGCTCGCGGTCGAAGGCGACAGCGCCTTCGGCTTCTCCGGCATGGAGGTCGAGACCATCTGCCGCTACAACCTGCCGATCTGCGTCGTGATCTTCAACAATGACGGCATCTATCGCGGCACCGACGTCAACAGCGCGGGCGAGGATCCAGCGACCACCGTGTTCGTCAAGGGCTCGCGCTACGACAAGATGATGGAAGCCTTCGGCGGCGTCGGCGTCAACGCCACCTCGCCCGACGAGCTGAAGCGAGCGGTCAATGCGGCGCTGGATTCCGGCAAGCCGACCTTGATCAACGCGGTGATCGATCCGGCGGCGGGCTCGGAGAGCGGCCGCATCGGCAACCTCAATCCTCAGAGCGTTCTGAAGAAGAAGTAACCCCTAACCCCAATCACTCCCTGCGGGTGCAGGGGCAGACCAGAGTACGGAGCATAATATTATGACCAAGGCGCTCAAGGGCGTTCGCATTCTCGATTTCACCCACGTCCAGTCGGGTCCGACCTGCACGCAATTGCTGGCCTGGTTCGGCGCCGACGTGATCAAGGTCGAGCGTCCCGGCGTCGGCGACATTACGCGCGGCCAGCTGCAGGACATCCCGAACGTGGACAGCCTGTATTTCACCATGCTGAACCACAACAAGCGCTCGATCACGCTCGACACCAAGAACCCGAAGGGCAAGGAAGTTCTCACGGCGCTGATCAAGCAGTGCGACGTGCTGGTCGAGAATTTCGGCCCCGGCGTGCTCGATCGCATGGGTTTCCCCTGGGAGAAGATCCACAGCATCAACCCGAAGATGATCGTCGCCTCGATCAAGGGTTTCGGCCCCGGCCCGTATGAGGACTGCAAGGTCTACGAGAACGTCGCGCAGTGCACCGGCGGCGCCGCCTCGACCACCGGCTTCCGCGACGGCCTGCCGCTGGTCACCGGCGCACAGATCGGCGACAGCGGCACCGGGTTGCACCTCGCGCTCGGCATCGTCACCGCGCTCTACCAGCGCACCCACTCGGGCAAGGGCCAGCGCGTCACCGCGGCGATGCAGGACGGCGTGCTCAACCTCGCCCGCGTCAAGCTGCGCGACCAGCAGCGCCTCGCCCACGGGCCGCTGAAGGAATACAGCCAGTTCGGCGAAGGCATTCCGTTCGGCGATGCCGTGCCGCGCGCCGGCAACGATTCCGGCGGCGGCCAGCCCGGCCGCATCTTGAAGTGCAAGGGCTGGGAGACCGACCCGAACGCCTACATCTACTTCATCACCCAGGCCCCGGTCTGGGAGAAGATCTGCGACGTGATCGGCGAGCCGACCTGGAAGACCGATCCGAACTACGCCAAGCCGCCGGCCCGCCTGCCGCGCCTCAACGAGATCTTCGCCCGCATCGAGCAGTGGACGATGACCAAGACAAAATTCGAGGCGATGGAGATCCTCAACAAGGACGACATCCCCTGCGGCCCGATCCTGTCGATGAAGGAGATCGCGGAAGACCAGTCGCTGCGCGCGACCGGCACCGTCGTCGAGGTCGATCACCCGACCCGCGGCAAGTACATCTCGGTCGGCAACCCGATCAAGCTGTCGGATTCGCCGAGCGAAGTCGCCCGCTCGCCGCTGCTCGGCGAGCACACCGACGAGATCCTGCGCGAGGTGCTCGGCTTCAGCGACCACCAGGTCGCCGAGATCCACGATTCCGGCGCACTCGACCCGCCGCGCAAGCAGGCGGCGGAGTAAGGCTGCGCTCAATCAAAACGACAAATGGCCGCGGGCAACCGCGGCCATTTTTGTTCGGGCTGCCGCTCTCCGCATCAATGGCGGACATTGATGAGCTCGATGCCACATGTCTGCCCCGGGCGAGATGCGGACAACCTATTCAGCTTTTGCGACAATAGCCTGTTCGATCGCTGCGTCGGCACCGTCGGGCAGCGCCCGCGATGGTGCGACCGGTCAACTTCTGCGAGCCGCGTCGGCGGTGCTTGACGCCAAAGGTATGCCGGATGAGCGCGTCGATCTCGAAGGCGCAAGATCCTGGATAAAATCTCTCAGTGCCTCGGTATCGAACGGCTTGCGGAGTATTTTCAGGCTTGGCGGGGCTGCTTTTGCGGCATCGCTATAGCCGGTTGTGAGGGCTATGGGCAAACCGGGGTACCGCGACCGAACTTCTCTCGCGAGCCCGACGCCATCGATGGTCCCTGGCATGACGATATCGCTGAAGACGAGATCGATCTTCGTACCGGTATCGAGCAACTTCAATGCCGCTTCGGCCGAGTCTCGATAGATGGTTTCATAACCTAGATGCTCGAACAGCGATGATGTCACATCCGCCACTTCGGGGCTGTCGTCGACCACGAGAACCGTCTGCCGCGGCGGCTGCCTTGGTCTTGCCCGGGCAGCGGCGAGTTCTTTGCTGGTGATCTGCTCATCCACACAGGACGGCAGATAGATTGTAATCGTTGTTCCTTGTCCAACCTTGCTGTCTGCCGTCACGGTTCCGCCCGCCTGGTGCGCAAAACCATAAACCTGGGACAGACCGAGCCCGGTCCCTTTGCCGACCTCCTTGGTCGTGAAAAACGGATCGAACATCTTGGACAGAAGATTTGGCGGAATACCGGTGCCCGTATCGCCAAGCGTGATCGCAAAGAAGGCCTTCCCACGGCGATCGCCGCCGGTTTCCTGATTTGCGGTGACCGCGTGGACGGACAACGTGAATGTGCCGCCGCTTGTCATTGCATCTCGCGCATTGACGGCGATGTTGACGATCGCAAGTTCCAGCTCGGCGAGGTCAACCTTGACCGGTGAAACGCTGTCGCCAACGTTCTCGTTGTACACGATGTTCCCGCGCAGCGAGCTCTCAATCATGGTCCGCATGTTCTTGATGGACGCATTCAGATCAACGACCGTCGGGCTGAGATGCTGGTGACGAGAGAAGGTCAACAATTGGCGCGTGAGACTTTCGCCGCGTTTGGCCGCGGTTTGTATGGCTTCGATGGCCTTTGGCAGTTTTGGATCAAGCAGGCGTTGAAATATCTGGGCACTGCCTCCGATGATCATCAATAGATTGTTGAAGTCGTGTGCGATCCCGCCGGTCAGCTTGCCGATTGCCTCCATCTTCTGAGACATCGCGAGTTGTTCGCGCGCCTGGACCAGCTTCTCCTCCGCGTCGCGCCGCTCCGTCGCGTCGCGCAGGATACTGATAAAACCGATCAGATTTCCTGCGTCATCACGGCTCGAAGAGACTGAGCCCGTGATGAAAAACGGCGTACCATTCTTTCTGATACGCCAACCCTCTACGTCGTACTTGCCGCTTTCGATTGCCGACTCCAGCGCATGTGTCGGTGAACCCGCGCGGCGTTCATCCGGCCGATAGAATATCCCGAAGTGCTTACCTATGATTTCTTCCGAGGTGTAGCCGATGATCTTTTGAGCGGTGCTATTCCAGCTCGTAACGTGTCCTTCCCGATCAAGCGCAAAGATTGCATAATCGACAACGCCTTCGATAAGGGTCTGGAAGTGCCGTCTGATGCTGTCGAGCGCCAAAGCTTTCCGTTCGAGTTGACCGTTCAGCTGGTCCTGGACGGAAAGCAAATGGGCTTCCCTGGCCTGACGCGTCGCGCTTGCCGCGGCCAGGGCAAGAGGAGGCGCCGACACGATGATCGAAAGCACGAACAAGGATAACAGCGCCCCGTTCGGATCGATTTTCGAAAATGGATCATTCCCCACCGAGAACCCCCACACGGCAGTTCCGATGAAAATGAACGCGGCCGTCGCCACGGTGCATCGATCGCCGCGCAGACCGGCCCAGATCAAGGGCAGCAGAACCAGAAAGCCCAGAAGGCTCCGATGTGGCAGCAACACGTCGAGGCCGTCGCTGACGAGATCGCTACCGATCAGCGGGCTGTAGGCAGCGAGCCCGATGATACCAGCGAGAGCAGCGACCGTGATCGATTCCAACAGAGTCCATTTGGAAGCAATGCGTAAGGGCATCGTCGCCCAGAGCACGATGACCGGGGCAATCACCAGGGCCCCGGCAGCGTCCGCAAGCCACCAGGTCAACCCGGCGACGACGGAATCGGAAAAGCTCGATTCGTTGGCGAGCGTGAAACCGGCCAAGGCGATGGCTGAACTGATGATCGTGGTCGGCGCAAAGGAAATGATTGCAAACTTTGCGACATCGGACGGTGTGGCAAACGTCTGGCGACCGTTCGACCAGCGGCCAATCAGCCATGTCCCGGCACATGCGGCAAGCAGGCTGCCGATCCCGGCGGCGCCGATCTCCAGGAGCGATCGGTCGGCCATGAGGTAAGGTGAGAGGGCCCCCACCAGGATCGCGGGCCAGATCCGGTAGCCGCGCAGCAGGACCAGCACGAGCGCAAGCCCGGTTGGTGGCCATAGCGGTGTCGCGGCTGGATTTATGGCGGGAAGCAATCGCGCGGATTCGGCAAGACCAGCATAAATTGCGGCAACTATCAGGATTTCGACCGCGTAGGTCGCAACGCTCCGAGCGTCGCCAAAAGCGACAATCTTGGCCTTGGCGAACGTTGCCCTTTCCATCGCAAGCCTTTGCAGTGGGCATCTCAACAATGCGGACGCAGTTTTGACCAAAACATGGCCGCACGATCGTGAGTAGAGAGGCGCTAGCCAACTTCGGAACGAGGGGCCATCGGGCAGTACCGTTGACCTAACAGCGATGGTACACTAGGCGCGGCAGCATCTGGAATACGAATCGGTCCGACCCCGCCGCGTTTCGGTGAGATCATCAGCAATCATTTTCCCTGTTGGCGCAAGAACTCTCGCTGTCGCTCTGATTATCGCTTCGGGGTCAGAAGCGGACCGGACCTTAGTGCGATTTGCATCTTGTCTAGGCAAAGAGGCAAACCACTGCCGCGATTTACGAGGGGCGGCGGAACTCGAAGGGGGCAGCCGAGAAGCAAAATCTGACACGCCGACATCGGACCAATGGACCAGGGTGTGCTCGGGGACACTCGCGCGCGATCGATCGCGCGCCGGATCAGCCGCCCTCGCCGCCATCGGCCTCACCCTCATCGCCCGGTACATATTCCAGAATGTCCCCGGGCCGGCAGTCGAGTTCGCGACAGATCGCCGACAGCGTCGAGAAGCGCATCGCCTTGGCCTTGCCGGTTTTCAGGATCGACAGGTTCTGGATCGAGATGCCGATCGCGTCCGCAAGGTCTCCGAGGCGGCGCTTGCGCTTTGCGAGCATGACATCGAGGTTCACCACGATGGGCACGAGCATCACCCTCAGATCGTCAGATCGTTTTCGGACTGCAACAGGATGGCGTGCTCGAGCACGAACTTCAGCGCCATCAGGAACACACCGCCGGCGATGGTGCCGACATCGAGGTTGTAGTTCAGCAGCAGGAACTTGATGTCTCCGATCCGATACAGGACATAGATCACCGCGTTGGTCGTGATCGTATCGACGAACGGCCAGACCACCAGAAAGATCCCCATCCACCAGACGCCCTGCAGTGTCTCGGAGACAAAAATCCGGCCGTTCGCGAATCGGTTCACCATGCGATGAAGCATGCCGATCAGCACGGCGTAAAACGATACCCCAAGCGCAAACAGCGACCAGAACAGCAGCTGGCCCAGGGTCGACATGGTGAGCGGGTTGGCGACGATGCTGGCGCACTTCGCCTGCTCGCCGCTCAGGCTTTCCGCAATCGTGACCGGAGCAGTCGTGGTGCGGTAATAGGCCAGCCACAGCACCACCGGCAGCGCGACCCAGATCACCCAGAACGCCCGATCGAGCCGGCGAAACCAAAGCTGGCGCTGCTCGCGAACCGATTTCCACATCACATCCATCCGATAATTTTTTTGCCCATACAGGCCGTTACGGCCGGGCCGCATCATGCTGCGGTAATGTTGTTGACTCAACCTTAAACGTGATTTATTTCATGCTTATCATGAAATTTTTCATGAAGAAGGTGGATGATGACGTTACCCCCAGATATTGACGGCCTCCGCAGCGCCCTGAAACAGCTGATCCACGCTCACCTCACGCGCCGCCTGATCGTGGCAGCGTTCCACATTCCGCTGCTCAGCAGCGCCGCCGATGCCGCCAAAGCCAATGACAAGGCCAACGATCCGGCCGGCGTCTGGCTGACCCAGTCCGGCGACGCCAGGATCAAGGTCCAGCGCTGCGGCAGCGCGCTGTGCGGCCGCGTCGTCTGGCTGAAGGAGCCGACCGACAAGGCCACCGGCAAGCCGCAACGCGACGACAAGAATGCCGATCCCGCGCAGCGGACCCGGCCGGTCATAGGCATCTCGCTCTTCATCAACATGCAGCCCGCAGGCCCGAACAAATGGGCCGGCAGGATCTACAACGCGGATGACGGCAAGACCTATGAGAGCTCGGTGACGCTGGTGTCGTCGGGCACGCTGAACGTTCGCGGCTGCATGGGAACGCTGTGCGCGGGCGAAGACTGGACGCGGTGAAGGGATCTGGCCCCGACCCTTCATCGGCCAAGAAGAAAAGCAAACCCAGTCACTCAAGGCCGCCCCGTCAGGCGGCCTTCTTTGTGACGGCAGCGACGGCGTCGGTCGGCCACATTGAAAATGCACCGCGCAAGAGCGGCACGATTCCCGGGCTTGGTGAAGACCCACGCTTGCCTGGACTTGGCCGTGGCTTCAATGCGCTCCCCAATGTGGGATGCCAACCCACCCGTCCTGTTGCATTGCACAATTTGCCATGCTGCTATGCAAACAGGCCCGTTGTCTCTGGCATCTGGTATACATAATTTGGCTGCAGATGATGAGCCGGCCCGTTGCTGGCCCTCCAGTCAAAGGGGACACCAATGTCCAAGACTACTGCACTCACGCTCGCGCCCTCCTCCGCCCTGTTCGGCCGCCTGATGGCCACGATCGACCGCCTGCTGATGAAGAGCGCGGAGATCTCCAACCGCAATGGCGACCTGCCGCACTTCGGCCTCTGAGGCCTGAGGATTCCGCGCGCGCTGCACCGAGACCGTTTCGTCGCAAGATGCGATCTCACATTGAACCTTCGACCAATGGCCCCGATTTTCGGGGCCATTTTTTTTGCGCGCTGAATTACTCTCATTGCGGTGACCGCCTTCAGTCCTCTGCGGCATATGCGCACGCAACCTCTGCGACAGCTTGAACCTTGGCATATCAAATACCAAGATGACCGAGCCGCGCCACAAGCAGAATGACAAAGCGCGCACTGGGAGGATCAATGTCGGACATGGTTCAGGCAACTGCGGCCCCGGCGGCCGCGCGTGTCAGCGATACCTATCGCTGGACGCAACTTGCGATCGGCGTCGCCGCGATGGTGATGATCGCAAACTATCAATACGGGTGGACGTTCTTCGTCCCCGACATCCAGAAGAAGTTCGGATGGGATCGTGCATCGATCCAGTGGGCCTTCACGCTCTTTGTGCTGTTCGAGACCTGGCTGGTGCCGGTCGAGGGCTGGTTCGTCGATAAATACGGTCCGCGCCTCGTCGTGCTGATCGGCGGCATTCTTTGCGCGATCGGGTGGGCGATCAACGCGCAGGCGACCTCGCTGAACGGCTACTATCTCGGCATGATCATCGCCGGCATCGGCGCCGGCGGCGTCTACGGCACCTGCGTCGGCAACGCGCTGAAATGGTTTCCCGACAAGCGCGGACTTGCGGCGGGCATCACCGCAGCCGGCTTCGGCGCGGGCTCCGCACTCACGGTCGCGCCGATCCAGGCGATGATCAAGGACTCCGGCTTCCAGACCACCTTCCTCTATTTCGGTCTCGGCCAGGGCATCATCATCGTGCTGCTCGCCTTCTTCCTGCTCGCGCCGAAGGCCGGACAGGTGCCGGCCGTCGTGGCGAACGCCAACATCATCCAGACCCGGCGCAACTATCAGCCGACTGAAGTGCTGCGGCAGCCGATCTTCTGGCTGATGTACTTCATGTTCGTGATCGTCGGCGCCGGCGGCCTGATGGTGACGGCGAACCTGAAGCCGATCGCGGTCGACTGGAAGGTCGACAGCGTGCCGGTCACGCTGATGGCGGTGACGATGACGGCGGTGACGTTCGCGGCCACCATCGACCGCGTCCTCAACGGTCTGACGCGTCCGTTCTTCGGCTGGATCTCCGACATGATCGGCCGCGAGAACACGATGTTCATCGCCTTCGGCATGGAAGGCTTCGGCATCTGGATGCTCTACCTCTGGGGCCACGATCCGGTCTGGTTCGTGCTGCTCTCGGGCTTCGTGTTCTTCGCCTGGGGCGAGATCTATTCGCTCTTCCCCTCGACCTGCACCGACACGTTCGGCGCCAAGTTCGCGACGACGAATGCGGGCCTGCTCTACACCGCGAAAGGCACCGCCGCGCTGTTGGTGCCGATCGCCAACTACATGCAGCAGTCGTCGGGCCATTGGGACAACGTGTTCATCATCGCAGCCGGCGCCAACATCCTTGCCTCGCTGCTCGCGATCGCCGTGCTCAAGCCGTGGCGGAAAATCGTGGTTGCGAAATCGGCGGCGATGGCTTGAGCAACGCGCCAATCTTCTGACGAAAGCGCCCGGCCGAACGCCGGGCGTTTTCATTTTTCGGCGTCCGCTATGGGCTCGAATCCGAGGCTGAACCGGCGCTTCGTATGCCAGTCTTGCTGCAATGCACCAGAAAGATAGGCTTGCTTTCTGGAATATAGTATACCAACCTCCGGCTAAGCGCTTGCGACGATACGCCACAAGAATTGCGACACTGGGTCACAACAAGACCAGGCGCGCTCGGGAGGATTTGATGGTTTCCAGCAATGCTGCCGTAACACAAGCACAACCTTCGTCCAGTGGCTTCCGCTGGCTTCAGCTCGTCATGGGCATCGTCTGCATGGCGATGATCGCGAACCTGCAATATGGCTGGACGCTGTTCGTCGATCCGATCGACGGGGCGCATCACTGGGGCCGCGCGGCGATCCAGTTCGCCTTCACGATCTTCGTGGTGACGGAGACCTGGCTGGTGCCGGTCGAGGCCTGGTTCGTCGACAAATACGGCCCGCGGATCGTCATCATGTTCGGCGGCGTCATGATCACACTGTCCTGGGTGCTGAACTCCTACGCGGATTCACTCACTTTGCTCTACGCCGCGGCTGTCATCGGCGGCATCGGCGCCGGCTCGGTGTACGGCACCTGCGTCGGCAATGCGCTGAAATGGTTTCCCGATCGCCGCGGCCTCGCCGCCGGCGCAACCGCCGCAGGCTTCGGTGCCGGCGCAGCGCTGACCGTGGTGCCGATCGCCAACATGATCGCCTCGAGCGGCTATCAGACCGCGTTCTTCGATTTCGGCATCGGGCAAGGCCTGATCGTGTTCCTGCTCGCCTTCTTCATCCAGAAGCCTGCGGTCACGATCCCGCCGAGGAAGAAGCAGCTCAATCTGCCGCAGACCAAGATCGACTTCACGCCGCCGCAGGTGCTGCGCAGCCCGATCTTCTGGGTGATGTATCTGGTGTTCGTGATGGTCGCCTCCGGCGGCCTGATGGCGGCGGCGCAGATCGCGCCGATCGCGCACGACTACAAGATCGCCAACACGCCGGTCTCGCTCGCCGGCTTCCAGATGGCCGCGCTGACCTTTGCGATCTCGCTCGACCGCATCTTCGACGGGTTCGGACGGCCGTTCTTCGGCTGGGTCTCCGACAATATCGGCCGCGAGCACACCATGTTCATCGCGTTCGGCACCGGCGCGCTGATGCTGCTGACCCTGTCCACCTGGGGCCACAATCCGCTGGTGTTCGTGCTGGCGACCGCGGTCTATTTCGGCGTGTTCGGCGAGATCTACTCGCTGTTCCCGGCGACCTGCGGCGACACCTTCGGCTCGAAGTTCGCGACCACCAACAACGGCATGCTCTACACCGCGAAGGGCACCGCCGCGCTCTTGGTGCCGGCCGCCAGCATCGTTGCCGCCAGCTATGGCTGGCAGGCGGTGTTCGTGATCGCGGTCGCGCTCAATGCCACCGCGGCGCTGATGGCGCTGTTCGTGATCAAGCCGATGCGCCGCGCTTTCATCAACGGCAACGAGGCTGCCGCCGCAGCCGAGACCGCAACGAATGCCAAGACGGCCTGAAATGTCGGCTTGATATGCCGGCCTGATTTGACGGCCCGACTTCCCGCGGACTGATGGAGGCGCATTTCGGTGCGCCTCTTTCGTTTGGGGAGCACAGGGATGCCAGATACCAGATACGCCAAGCGCGGTAGATGGCCAGCCCGCTCACACCAAGTCACAATCGTCTGAAACGTCAGCGACTCTGCCTATTTCGGCTGTTTCCTGGTGGTAGATTTCCGTAACGGCCGCGTTGACAATTGGCATTTTGTATACCAGAATCCTGTCAACGATAACCAAGGAGGTTGCCATGCAAGTCGGAGATATCCTGCGCAAGAAGACCCCTCGCGTTGCCACGGTTCGCATGAACGAGACGGTGGCGATCGCCGCGCAATTGATGCGCGCCAGCAATATCAGCGCGCTCGTGGTCAAGGATGTCGTTCGCACCGAGGGCAACACTGCCGTCGGCATGTTCACCGAGCGCGACGTGGTGCGCGCGATTGCCGAGCACGGCGCGGCCGGCGCCAGCATGAAGGTGTCGCAGCTGGTCTCGGTGCAACAGCTGGTGTCGTGCACCTCGAGCGACACGCTCGAGCACATCCGTCATCTCATGACCAAGCACCACATTCGCCACGTGCCCGTGATCGACGATTACAGCCTGATCGGCGTCGTCAGCATGCGCGACATCGCGGCCGCGTTCGACGAGGAAACTTCCGCCTCGAAGAAGGACGCGGTGCCGGCGTAACAAGCATCTCGGCTGTCATTGTTCTCGGCCAGGCGCTGCGTGCCGATCATCAGCGCTTGCCGCAATAGCCTAAAACTCCGCCCTCGCCGGACCGCCGCGCCCCGTCATTTCCGCATGGGCGCGCCGCAGGTCGCCGGTAGACATTTGCCGGACAGGACTGCATCCTTCCCTCGACATCCAAAAACAACACCGTGCGCGGCCGTCCGCGGCGCGGAAAATTCTGATGGAAACGAGGGCAGAATGATCAAGACACGCTTCACCGAAATGTTCGGCGTCGACCACCCGATCGTGCAGGGCGGCATGCAATGGGTCGGGCGCGCGGAGCTGGTTGCCGCCGTCGCCAATGCCGGCGCGCTCGGCATGATCACCGCGCTGACGCAGCCGACGCCGGATGATCTGCGCAAGGAAATCGCGCGCTGCCGCGAGCTGACCGACAAGCCGTTCGGCGTGAACCTGACCATCCTGCCCGCGATCAAGCCGCCGCCCTATGCCGAATACCGCCAGGTCATCATCGAGAGCGGCATCAAGATCGTCGAGACCGCCGGCAACAAGCCGCAGGAACATGTCGACGAGTTCAAGAGGCACGGCATCAAGGTGCTGCACAAATGCACCAGCGTCCGCCACGCGCTGTCCGCCGAACGGATGGGCGCCGACGCGATCTCGATCGACGGTTTTGAATGCGCCGGCCATCCCGGCGAGGATGACACCCCCGGCCTGATCCTGATTCCGGCCGCCGCCGACAAGGTGAAGATCCCGATGATCGCCTCGGGCGGCTTCGGCGATGCCCGCGGCCTCGTCGCAGCGCTGGCGCTCGGCGCCGAAGGCATCAACATGGGCACGCGCTTCATGTGCACCAAGGAGAGCCCGATCCATCAGCTCGTGAAGGAACGCATCGTCGCCAATGACGAGCGCGAGACCGAGCTGATCTTCCGCACCATGCGCAACACCTCGCGCGTCGCCAAGAATGCGATCTCGACCAAGGTCGTGCAGATGGAGAGGGAAGGCGCCAAGTTCGAGGACGTGCGCGAGCTCGTCGCCGGCGCCCGCGGCAAGATGGTCTACGCCACCGGCGACGCCGACGAAGGCATCTGGTCGGCCGGCCAGGTGCAGGGCCTGATCCACGACATTCCGTCCTGCGCCGAACTGATCTCGCGCATCGTGAGCGAGGCGGAAGCGATCATCCGCGAGCGTCTGGACCGCATGACGTCGGTGGGCAAGCGCCAGGCCGCGGAGTAAGCGGCCGAGGGTAAGATGAGTTACCCGTCACCCTGAGGTGGCCGCTGCTTCAGCGGCCCTCGAAGGGTCGACGGCCACCGGCCGGGCCGTTCATCCTTCGAGACGCGCTGCGCGCTCCTCAGGATGACGGAACTCAGAGTCATCTCGAAATCGACACACAACGAGAAGAAGCCCATGAAAGCCTACGTGTACGGAGCCAACGGCCCTGAAATCACCGACGTTGCGAAGCCCGTGCCGAAGGGCACGCAGGTGCTGGTCAAGGTTCACGCCTGCGGGCTGAACCGCGCCGATCTCGGCATGACCAAGGGCCACGCCCACGGCGCGGCCGGCGGCGTCGGCACCGTGCTCGGCATGGAATGGGCCGGCGAGGTTGCCGAGCTCGGCCCTGATGCCAAAGGCGTCAAGGTCGGCGACAAGATCATGGGCTCGGGCGGCGCGGCGTTCGCCGAGTACACGCTCGCCGATCACGGCAGGCTGTTTCGCGCGCCATCGAACATGAACTTCGACGAGGCCGCCACCCTGCCCGTCGCGCTCGCCACCATGCACAATGCCGTCGTCACCAATGGCGCGCTGCAGGCGGGCCAGACCGTGCTGATCCAGGGCGCGAGCTCCGGCGTCGGCCTGATGGCGATGCAGATCGCCAAGCTGAAGGGCGCGAAGCTCGTGGTCGGGTCCTCGACCGATGCGATGCGCCGCGGCCGCTTAAAGGAATTCGGCGCCGATCTCGCGGTGGATTCCAAAGATCCCGGCTGGGTCGATCAGGTGTTGCAAGCGACCGGCGGTGAAGGTGTCGATCTGATCGTCGATCAGATCTCCGGACCGGTCGCAAACCAGAACCTCAAGGCGACCAAGGTCAAGGGCCGCATCGTCAATGTCGGCCGGCTCGGCGGCACCCACGCCGACTTCAACTTCGACCTGCACGCGGCGCGCCGCATCCAGTACATCGGCGTCACCTTCCGCACCCGCTCGATCGAGGAGATCAGAGATATCTTCGACGAGGTGCGCAAGGACATCTGGCCCGCGGTCGAGGCGCGCAAGCTGCAGCTGCCGATCGACCAGGTCTACAAATTCGCCGACATCGGCAAGGCGTTCGAACACATGGAAGCCAACAAGCACCTCGGCAAGATCGTGGTGACGCTGTAGCGACGAGGTGCGTAGGGCGGATTAGCGAAGCGTCATCCGCCATCTTCTGTCGGGTGCACCGGCGGATTACGCCGGAGCCTGTCATCGGGCCGCGCTTCGCGCGGACCCGGTGGGCTAATCCGCGCCTGCTGCGTGCGATGCCCTGGCTCTTTCGCGTGCGGTGTTCAGCCGACCGGTCCGGGAATCCAATAATCCCCCGCAAGCGGGCTGACCTTTACGTCACCAATGACTCCGAGCTCCAGGCTTGGATCGAAATAGCGCATCGTCCGCTCATTGAGGTCAATGATGCGGCCAGGCCGTAGTGGCCCCACGTCATTTATCTTCACGATGACCTTCTTGCCTACAGCCTCGACGAGGGCATATTTCGGCCTCGCGCCAAATTGGACCCCACCAAACTTCCGACGCAAACTCGTTTTGATGGCAGCCGCCCAGACCGAGCGATCATAGCGCTCGCCGGAGGCTGTGCTCGGACCGCCCTCCTCCTTGCCGGGCTTGAACGGATTGTACATGGATGCCGCGCCAATTATTGCATCCCCACACGCGGCGTTGACGACGGCGGTTGAATGAACCGCACCGATTTCACTTCGAGCAGCGGTGCCAGAAATGGCGAGCGCAACCAGGGCGCCGCAAATTGCGGCGCTCGAGCCGAACAGCATCATAACTCCTTGATTGATTTTTTTCGATCGTCCGGTTCCTGATGCCGCAAAACATGGTCAAGCGAACGCGGTGGCGTTAACGCGTGCCAATTCTTCGCGGATTCGCGCCAGTTCCGGCGACGGAACCATTATGAGAACCGGGACGGTCCTCACACCGTGTCTTCAGTTTCGCGCCCGACTAAGACAGAGAATGCGTCAGCAAAATGACTGAATGGAGCGGTCTTCGACAGCGCGTGAAGAGCATCTCGGCGTCACTTTCCGCACCCGCTCGATCGAGGAGATCCGCGAGATTTTTTGACGAGGTGCGCAAGGACATCTGGGCCGCGGTTCGCGCGGTCAGCATTCGGGCTCCGCATTGCCCCCGCAAGCAATGACCCAGGTTCGGGTATGCTTCTTGGTGACGACACCTCCCAAAACTGCCGCCAACGCGACCGCTCCGCTTGGCTCAGCTTGAATGCCGCACATCTTGCGCAAGAGCCGACATGCATCTTCCACCAGCCTGTCACTGACCGCGCATACCTCGACATTCGAGTTTTCCAGGATCTCGAACGCGCGTGCGCCGACCTTGCGAGACCGCAAGGCATCACACGACGTGTCACCAACGGGGTCGATCCGAATAGGCGCGCCCCCCGCACGCGCGCGCGCATATCGCGGATGCGTTTCCGGCTCGACAACATAGATTTCAGCAGAAATAGACCTGGAGCGCAGGGCCAGCGCCACGCCAGCCGCCAATCCGCCGCCGCCACAGGCTACGACGACGGCATCGGAGTTCGAGTTATCTGCGTCCATCGCGGCAGCGATTTCCAGTCCCAGGGTGAAGCTGCCCGCGATCATTTCGATATCTTCGAAGGCATGCAGGTTACGCCAATTGCGCTCTCCTGCTTCTGTCTCGGCGCGCTCTGCCAACTGCGAACGTTCCGCGAATTGGATGTCTGCTCCTGTTCTTCGAGCTTGTTCCAATTTGAAGGCCGGTGCATCGCTTGGCATAATTAGACAAGCGGGCTTGCCAAGCGTTTGGGCTGCCAAGCCAACTGCGATTGGGAAGTTGCCAGCTCCCGCGGCTACGATGCCTTGGGAGGCATTGCGGACCCCAAGTATTGCTCCCCGAAACTTGAACGACCCACTGCGCTGCAGAGTTTCATCTTTGACATGGACGGTACATCCGATCCGAGCGTTCAACTCGGACGATGACCGCATGGGCGTTCGGTAGGCTTGCTGTGAAATAAATTCGAGGTCTCGCGGCAGCAGGTCAAAGGAGTAGCCGAGCATCGTTGCCTTCCGTGGTAACGGTAAGCCAGCCTAGACAAATATCGATTGTGCTCAAATCCGTGTCGGGTCAATTATTGTGACGGCTCGACTTAATTGGCACGTAGGCCGATCGTAGCTGTGTGATGGCGACGCCGGAGATTGCGAGCAGCCCGCCGACAACCAATTTCGGGGTCACGCGGTCGCCAAGGAACATCACGCTCGAGATCAGGGCGAACACCGGAAGCAGCAGACCGAACGGGGCGACGCGGCCCATCGAGCAACGGGCGATCAGCCAGAACCAGAGGCCAAAGCCGACGATGCCTCCGATGAAGATAGTGTAGGCGAGCGCCAGCCAGCCGCGTTGATCCGCCGTGCCAAGGCTCGCCAGCTGTCCATATTCGAGCAGCAGCGACATCACCATGACCTGCGGCACGGTGAGCAGCGACGACCACCCCATCAACATCAGCGGATCAAACGGGCCGTAGCGTTTGGTCAGGACGTTGGACACCGCGAACGCGAACGCCGCCCCGACCACAAGCAGCAGCGGAAGCGCGTTGGTCGACAGCCCCGGCCCCGCCGCCAACACCACCACGCCCGCGAATGCAAGCACCACGCCGGCTGACGTGACGAGAGACGGCCTCTCGGCGAGCAGCGGCCAGGCCAGCAGGACGGTGAAAGGCGGCGCGAGTTGATATGCGACAGCCGATATGCTTCCCGAGCCGAGCCCAAGACCAACATAGAACAGCCCGAAGTTCAGTCCACCAAGGAAAAGCGAAATAGCTGCGATAGGGCCGAACTGTTGACGCGTGGGTTTTTTGACGAACGGAACAAGCAGCAGCGCGATCGCCAGGAAGCGCAGTGCGAGGAAGAACAGCGGGGGAAACTCCGTGACACCCACCTTGATGGCCACGAACTGAAGGCCCCAAAGCAAGGGAACGGCCACTGCGCAGACGATCTGGATGGCAGACATGGCATCATTCCTTTCAAGACCGATCGGTCTAGATATGGACGCACCAATAGCGAAGGCGTCCATGGGTTATGGCTTATCTGATGAAGCGATCGAGCAGCGCGTCAGCGGTGGCTTGCCATGCGATCCGTGTCTGTGCCGTTTTGGCGACCACGCGTAACCCCCAAACGAAACAGACGAGAATTCGGGCGGCGCTTGCAGCCTCGACGCCATCGGCCAATCTGCCCGCCGCCTCCGCGCGAGACAGCGCGTCTGCCACCCTGGCTTCCATTGTTTTGAAAAAGCCCGCGACGCGACGGCCAACCTCGGCATCCTGGCCGGCCAGTTCCATGGCCGTCGCCACCAGCAGGCATCCGCGCCGGCCATTGGCGCCGCTGGCGCGCTGGATGTAACCGGCAAGGTAGGCCCGCAGGCCGGCGACCGGCTCTCCGCCAGAGTCGAGTTCGATATCCATCCGAGTCAGCGCATCGGCAATGTAGCGATCGAGCGCGCGCAGGAACAGCGAGTGCTTGTCGCCGAAGGCGGCGTAAAGGCTACCACGCGAGAGCTTCGTCGCACGCAGCAGATCCGGCAGTGCCGTGGCGTGATAGCCGCGCGACCAGAACACATCCATCGCACGTTCGACGGCGGCTTCCATGTCGAAACTTCGCGGGCGGCCACGAGGCAGCTGCGTGGTGGTTTGGCGGCTCATCCTCAATATATAGACCAATTGGTCCATATATCGCAAGTGGTCGTTTGGATCATGAACCGGCGAGCCGCGGCAGAGCTGGCGGGATTCGTGGGTGCTTTGGCGACATCGCGACGCGATGCCAACCTAGATCAGCGATGTCGGGTTCAATTGAACCGGAAAAGCTGCCGCCGTCACGCCCGGTTTCACATCCTCATTGCGCGGCGATGACTCGAAAACTCTGCGGCGAAAGGGACAGAGCCATGATTGCAACTTCCACCACCATCATCAGACCCTCGCTCCACCACGTGACGATGAAAACCAGCCGCCTCGACGAGATGATCGAATGGTATGGTCGTGTTCTCGGTACGCAGGTGCAGTTCCGAAACGAAGTGGCCGCTTGGACGTCAAATGACGAGGCAAACCATCGGATCGCTTTCCTGGCTGTGCCCGGTCTCGGAGACGACGCCGACAAGATCCATCACAACGGGATGCACCATTGTGCGTTCGAGTATGCGAGCTTCGCTGACCTGATGTCGTCGTACGACCGTTTGCGCAAGGCCGGCGTCGAGCCGGCGTTCAGCGTCGATCATGGCTTGACGATCTCGATCTACTATCAGGACCCCGAGGCCAACTACGTCGAACTGCAAAGCGACAATTTCTCCGATTGGAAGCTTTCGACCGCGTATATGCGGACGTCCCGTGCATTCTCCGAAAATCCGATCGGCGTATTCTTCGATCCGTCGCGCGTCCACGAGAGCTTCAAATCCGGCACCGATTTCGGCACCTTGCTGAAAGATATTCGCGCGGGCCATTATCTGCCCGAGCAAATTCCAAGCATCGGATTGCCGGCGTAATGGTCCGTAGGATGGGCAGAGCGGAGCGAAACCCATCAATTGCGTCCGCCCGGGGACATGATGGGTTTCGCTGCGCTCGACCCATCCTACGGTCCTGTGACGGCACGTGGCGGACCGGCCTATGCAAGCGGCAAGGTGATTTCGCACCTGAGCCCGTTGGTACGCCAATCAAAACGCACCTCGCCCTTGAGTTGGCCGACCATATTTTCCACGATGCGGGTGCCGAACCCGCGGCGTGTGGGCGGCGTGACGGTTGGCCCACCCGATTCGGCCCAGCACAGACTGAGCCTTCCGCCTGGCGTAAGGGACCACGTGATTTCAACGTGACCGCCCGCCGCCGACAGCGATCCGTATTTTGCCGCGTTGGTCGCGAGCTCATGCAAGGAGATTGCAGCCGTCTGGGCCGTACTCGGCTCCAGCATGACGGCTGGGCCGTCAATTCGCACGCGCGCGTCCCTCTCCCCGCTGTAAGCCAACAGCTCCTGCGTGACCAGACGGTGAAGCTCGGCTCCCGCCCAACGGGATTCCACGAACAGCGTATGGACCTTCGCGAGCGCACCAATGCGCCCCTCGATCAGTTGCTTGAGATCGTCTGACGTAGCCGAATGGGAAAGTCGCACCGTCGCCAGCACGGTCGCCAGGATGTTCTTTGTTCGATGCTCGGCCTCGCGCGCGAGATTGACGATCTGCGCCTGGCTCCGTTTACGCTCGGTGATGTTGCGCGCGATTTTGGATGCGCCGACGACCGTGCCATGAGCATCTCTGACCGGCGAAACGGTCAGGGAAATGTCGATCAAGCGCCCATGCTTGCACTGCCGGACAGTTTCATAGTGTTCGACGCGCTGGCCGCGCCGGATTCGCCCCATGATCGCGGCTTCCTCGTCTCGGCGATCGGGCGGAATCAGGATCGTAATCGGCTTGCCGATGATTTCCTCCGCGAGGTAGCCAAAGATGCGTTCCGCGCCGCCGTTCCAACTCGTGATGACGCCATTGAGGTCCTTGCCGACGATTGCATCGTCGCTTGATTCGATGATGGCGGCGAGCCTCAGCGCGGCTTCCTCACCGTGTTTGCGTGCCGTTATATCCTGGAAGCAGTTGATGGCGCCGACAATGTTCCCCCCACTGTCCCTGACTGCCTCGATGTCAACGAGCGCGATGCCGCGAGAACCATCAGGCCGCTCGATGTGAACCTCCTGCTGGCGCACGGATACACCGGTGCGCAACACGTCGGCCATGGGGCACTGATGGTGCAGCAGCAGACTGCCGTCGGGGCGAAACATTCGATACGATCCACAAAACCGTTCATCGGGATCGCCGAGTTTCGGCAAGCGGCCCCAGAGTTCGGCAGCGCGGCGATTGTATCGAAGGACAAGACCATCCCGGTCGCAAACGTAGATCGCAAATGGTAATTGTTCGAACAGCCGCCCGGGCACCTCGAAGGCCTGTTGCTCGTCGCGCAGACCAAGGACGGCGCCGGCCGCATTCGCTATCGCATCGACCTCGCTGGAGGTTCTCACGGCTTTGCGCTGAGGGAAGCGTCGCGCGTCGGAAGGTACATTACTCATTGTGCTGTGACCCGGGCCGAATTGGTGATCTTGATTATCTCGGAGTCGAGATCCGCGATGCGGCAACTGTCCTGATCCGCATTGTTACTTCGACTTGACGGCTTGTGGTGCAAGTGCGCGCTTCATGAAAGCATACGCCCTCAACTGTGCGGCGTTACGAAGCGCATTCTGTCTCGCCTCGCCCTCAGGCAATTGCTTCGCCTCACTGGCACGCGCCTCTGCCTGCTCATCCAGATGGTCAGCGGTCAAGAATGTACCTTGGTCCTGTTACGCTTTTTGAGGCTCATGTCGGGGGTCCCAAATTTCTCTCGAACCAGTCGAGTGGTCCGGATTGCGACGGGCCCGATACGACTTGCATCTGGTGGACGTGGCCGCAGCTTTTGCAGCGCAGCGTCCAATGCTCATGGCCAGCTCGCGACGGCGTGATCCGCTGGACCACGGTGGCGCCCGCACATCGCTCGCATCGTGGGCTCGACTGGACCCGGGGTGAGGGAGCTATTTGATCGGCCATTTTCAATCTCCCATGAGATTGCTAAATTCTAGTCCGGGGATTTAAGCTGGCCGCAAAGCCACCCTCGGGCGTCGCCGCTCAAGGGGTCGCCGACCAGGGTTTGCTGGGCACGATCACACTTGGGGCATTCGAACGTGCGGAGTTGGTGCCCCCCTGGGCCTGGCGCAATGCAGGCCAGCCGCGTGCGGGTCTGGCAGTGCGGACAGTGCGGGCGCTCTATGACGCTCAGCGGCGGACCGGTTGGATACGTGCGAAAGCCGAGCATGCGGGCACCCTTTCTGGATCGGGCGGGCGCCCACCACATTGCCGGACACCGGCCACCGACCGCGTGATTTTCTTCCCTTGGAAACTGGTCCGCTGGTCAATATTGACCACAACGCACCGGTTTAATATTTAAACATTGCTGGTCCGAAGGAGGGGCTTGTGAAGTCTGCCAAGCGACAGTTCGATCCCCAGGCCTTTCTCGCCAAAGTCGGGACCGGCAAGACGATAGTGAAGTACCGTAAAGGCCGGATCATCTACGCCCAGGGCGAAGAGGCCGACAAGGTCTTTTACATCCAATCGGGCAAGGTCAAGGTGACCGTTGTGTCCGAGCAAGGCAAGGAAGCCGTCGTCGGCATATTGGATGCTGCGCAGTTTTTTGGCGAGGGTTGCCTGAATGGCCAGGCGGTCCGCATTGGGACCGCAAGGGCGATGGAGGAGTGCCTTATCACCTCAATCACGCGAAAGGCGATGATGGCGGCGCTCCGCAAGGAGCCACGATTTTCAGAACTGTTCATGACGTACCTGGTCACCAGGAGCAATCGCATTGAAGAGGATTTGATCGACCAGCTCTTCAATTCAAGCGAGAAGCGGCTCGCACGCCTGCTGCTTCTGCTGGCCAATTTCGGAAAAAATGGCACGTCAACGCCAATCGATGCGTCGATCAATCAAGCGACCCTGGCCGAGATGATCGGAACGACCCGACCCCGGGTGAGCTTCTTCCTGAACAAATTTCGCAAGCTCGGATTGATCAGCTACAACGGCAAGATCGAAGTGCATCGTTCCCTGTTGAACGCGGTCCTGTATGAAAAGCCGCAACTGGAAAGAGACGAAGAACCCGCCGAATAGATCGGACGGTTGCGCGATCGCTACCCCGGATAAGGGAAAATTGACGGCCTGAAGGTCGTCGTGGCGACGGCTGTTGCCCATTCGACACGACGGGCAACTCAGCAAGATCTGTCAACCCTCCCCATCAAAAACAATTCGCTTTATCAGAAATGCAACTCGGTGTATGGTCTGCCCGTCTCACCCGATCGAGGGGCGCTTCGCGATCGTCACGGGTGTTGCGGTGAGATGCGGTGGCCGCCGCGTGTGTGACTGACGAGCATGCATGAGGCGGACGGTGAAGTCGTGTGGTCCTGACGCCCCAGTGGCAGGTGTCTTCTCGCAAGACGCGATGCGCCTTGCGAGGACGGTGACAAGCAAGCCCGGTCTCGCCGGGGAGAGCACGAAGTAAGCCGTAACGCCATCGCGCAGGGAATGCCGGAGTGTCTCCCGCTGAACCTGTATGCTCGTGTGCGTCTTTGTTTCCACTTTTGCACACGGGACCGCGGGTGCAGCGCGCACCCGGCATTCCCTGCGCCCTCTTGTTTCGGGGCAAAATGATTTTGCAAAGCTCGGGCGAAACGCGCCGCGAGAACGAGGATGTATGCTTCACACGTCAAGCACATCTAGCGTCGTCCTGGCGAAAGCCAGGACCCATTACCCCGAATGCGAGTCGTGACCACGATGCAGTTGCTACAGCTCATTCAACAACACAACCCTGTGGTTAGGGATCCTGGCTCCCGTGCGCTGCGCACTAGGCCAGGACGACAGCGTGATTTCGGCGCAAAGATGCAATTGCAAGTGAGTGGCGATTGCGCGTGACGACTGACACTTGATGTTCACGGACTCCCTGCTAAACCCCCGCCCATGAGTTCTTCCAACACCAGCGCACCCAACACCAAGACATCAGTCGCCGCGATCTCGATCCTCGCCAGCGGCAGCATGGCCGTGGCGAAGTTCGTCGTCGGCATCGCGATCGGATCGCTGGCGCTGATCTCAGAGGCGTTGCACTCTTCGATCGACCTCGTCGCCACCATCATCACCTGGGCGGTGGTGCGGGTATCGGACCAGCCGGCCGACGCCGAGCATCATTACGGCCACGGCAAGTTCGAGAGCGTCTCGGCGCTCTTCATCATCGCCCTGCTTTATGTGCTGGCCGGCGGCATCCTGGTGCAGGCCTACAGCCATCTGCGCGAAGGCGCCCCGCCGCCGTCGATCTCGGCCATTCCCTTCATCGTCCTCGTCCTCGATATCGGCGTCAATCTGTGGCGCGCCCGCGCGCTGCACCGCGCCGCGCGCGACACCAAGAGCCAGGCGCTGGCCGCCGACGCGCTGCATTTCGCTTCCGACGTGATGGGATCCGCGGCCGTCATCGTCGGCCTAGTGCTGGCGGGCTTCGGCTTCTGGTGGGGCGATGCCGCGGCCGCCATCGCGGTTGCCGTGATGATCGCCCTGCTCGGCCTGCGCATGGCGCGCGAGACGGTCGAGACCCTGCTCGACCGCGCGCCCGAAGGCGCGCTGGAAAAGGCCACCGCGGCCATCAAGGCCGTGCCGGGTGTGGTCGACGTCGAGCGGCTACGGGTCCGCATGGTCGGCGCCACGCATTTCATCGACGCCATTGCCGCCGTGCCGCGCACCTATCCGATCGACCGCGTTGAGGACATCAAGCGCAGGGCGCAGCAGGCGATGACCAAGGCGTTCGGCGACGCCGACCTCACCTTCACCGCGGTGCCGGTGGCGCGCGACAATGAGAGCGTGCGCGAGCGCATCATGGTGATCGCGCGCAACTCCGGCCTCGCCATCCACCACGTCACCGTGCACGACATCGGCGGCAAGCTGATCGTCGGCATCGACCTCGAGGTCGACAGCAACATGGTGCTGGACGCCGCCCATGACATCGCCCACGAACTCGAGCGCGCGATGCGCGAGGATTTTGGCGAGGACGTCGAGGTCGACACCCATATCGAGCCGCTCGAGCCGGAACTGCCGTGGGGAACCGACGCCGCGCCCGACCGCGTCGAAGCCATCAAGACCGCGCTGACCGGATTTGCCGATGGCGGAGCGATCCATGACATCCATAATGTGCGGGTCCGCAACACCGACGCCGGCGAGGTCGTCAACTTCCATTGCCGCGCTGAGCCCTCGATGAGTGTGATCAAGGTGCACGAAAGCGTCGACGAGATCGAACGCAAGCTGCGCCGCGCGTTCCCCACCGTGAAGCGTGTGATCAGTCACGCAGAACCGACGCGCGCGTAATTCTACGGAGCCGTTCCTGTTTCGGACTCACTTTGCGCCTGCTGATTCTCTCTTGGACAAGAATTTTTTCGCATTAACGAATCGTTGACTCTCGACAGCCCGGGAAATCTGGATTCAAATCATCATGATTCGGATGCGACGAGGGGAGCATCCGATCCGGGTAAAAAATCAGCTTAGATGGGGGTCTAAGGCATGGCGCGCGCGCATGCAGCGAACGCTTGTGTCCAATCCGATTCGATCAAGGGATTGGCGCAGTCGATCGCGAAACCGGCCTATCACAGGCTCTTGACGGCCGAGCCTGCACTGCGCCGCGCTGTCCCTACGCTGATCATCGCCTTCCTCATCACGATCTGCCTCGGCGCCTTCGTCCAGGTGATCGACCAGACCCGGCAGAAGCGCGGCGCGATGAAGCGCGACCTGGCCGCGCTCTCCGACATCCTCGCCGAGCGTCTCGACCGCCTGACCTCGGTGCGGCGCGACCGGCTCGCCAATATCGAGCAGATGCAGGAGCTGCTGCCGGACCTCATTCCGTCCTGGGGCATCGCCAACGGCCGCCATGTCATCATCACCAGCGCCGATCACCGCGTGCTGGCCCGCGTGCCGATCGACGGCGCCGGCGAGAACGACCGCGTCCTCGACATCGTCTCCACCGCGCAGCTCCTGGTCGCACCGGGCCAGCAGGGTGCGGTCAGCGACATGACATTGCCGGGCGGCACCGGCGCGCTGGCGATCTCGCAGCTCGTCAAGTCGCTGCCCGGCCAGGTCGTCGTCATCCAGGAGATGAACGAGCCGATCTGGGGATCGGACGCGGCACTCTCAGTGACGCTGTCGGCGACCACGAGCTTCGTGGTGCTGATCCTCGGCTTCGCCTTCCACTGGCAATCGACCCGCGCCCGCGAGGGCGACCTGATCAACGACGCCGTGCGCGGCCGGATCGACACCGCGCTCAATCGCGGCCGCTGCGGATTGTGGGACTGGGATCTGTCGCGCGGCAGGATCTTCTGGTCGCAGTCGATGTTCACCCTGCTCGGCCTCGATACCCGCAACGACCTCCTCACCTTCGGCGAGGTCAACGCGCTGGTGAACTCCGACGACATCAACCTGTTCGACATCGCCGAGCAGCTGATCTCGGGCAAGATCGATCACATCGACCAGAGCTTCCGCATGCGCCATGTCGGCGGCCACTGGATCTGGCTGCGCGTGCGCTGCGAGCTCAGCCACGCCGCGGCCGACAGCGGCCTGCATTTGATCGGCATCGCGGTCGACATCACCGAACAGAAGAGCCTCGCCGAGAAGTCGGTGGAAGCCGACCTCCGGCTGCGCGACGCGATCGAGACGATTCCCGAGGCCTTCGTGCTCTGGGACGCCGAGGACCGCCTCGTGCTCTGCAACTCGCACTTCCAGCGGCTGCACAAGCTGCCCGATTCCGCGGTCAGCCCCGGCACGTCCTACGAGACCGTGATCGAGGTCGGCAGCATGCCCGAAGTGCGCACTCGCCTGCACGAGAGCGGCGTGCCGGCGCCCGGCGCTCGCACCTTCGAGGCCCAGCTCGACGACGGCAGCTGGCTGCATATCAGCGAGCGCCGCACCAAGGACGGCGGCTACGTCTCGGTCGGCACCGACATCACCCGCATCAAGGCGCACGAGCAGAAGCTGGTCGACAACGATCTCCGCCTGCGCGCCACCGTAATCGACCTGCAGCGTTCGCAATCCGAGCTGGAGCGGCAGGCCGTCGAGCTCGCCGACCTCGCCGAGAAATATTCGCAGGAAAAGACCCGCGCCGAGGACGCCAACGCCGCGAAGTCGAAATTCCTCGCCAATATGAGCCATGAGCTGCGCACGCCGCTCAACGCCATCATCGGCTTCTCCGAGATCATGGGCAGCGGCCTGTTCGGGACGCTCGGCTCGGACAAATACGCGGAGTACTGCCACGACATCCTGACCTCGGGGAAATACCTGCTCGAGGTCATCAACGACATCCTCGACATGTCGAAGATCGAGGCCGGCCGGATGAAGTTCGACATGGAGCCGCTCGACCTCTCCGGCATCCTCGCCGAGTCGCTGCGGGTGGTCTCCGGCCGCGCCGAGCACAAGGGCCTGTCACTGGAATCGGATATCGAAAGCACGATCTCGGTTGTCGCCGACCGCCGCGCGGTCAAGCAGATCATCGTCAACTTGCTCTCCAACGCCGTGAAGTTCACGCCCGACAAGGGCCGCGTGCTGGTGCGCGGTCAGATGCTGGATGACTCGATCGTGCTCCTGATCGCCGACTGCGGCATCGGCATCGCGCCGGAATCGCTGCGGCGGCTCGGCAAGCCGTTCGAGCAGGTCGAGAGCCAGCTCACCAAGAGCTACCAGGGCTCTGGCCTCGGACTTGCGATCGCGCGCTCGCTCACCAACCTGCATGGCGGCTCGATGAAGCTACGCTCCAAGCTCGGCGTCGGCACCGTCGTCCGCATCACCCTGCCGCGCGATCCGCGTAGCTTGCGGGCGAAGCTGCAAGAGGCAGCTTAGGCCCCACCCTACTTCGCAAGCACGCCTTCCAGCAGGACGGAATCGCCGAGGACGGCAAGCATCTCGCGCGGCGTGAGATGCTCGACCGCCTCGTCGAAGCTCCCGCTCGCCTCGATCCGCGCGCGTGCCATCGCGAGGTCAGGATCGATCTCGCCTGGACCGCGGCGCCTCGTCGGCGGTAGCGACGCGAGATGGCGATGCAGCAAGTCGGGATCCTGCCGGAGCATTGCGAGCGCAGGGGCCGAGGCGTGGGCGGACGACAACGCCAGCTCGTTGGCACGCACCAGCACGCTCGGCGGCCCGACCTCCTCCGGCGTCATGAACAGCGCACGCAGCACAGGCTTGGCAGTCCAGGCGCCGATCGGGATCGCAAACAAGAGACCGACGATCACCGGCGACATCCACAGCAGCAGCGGCAGTGACACCGCATAGGCGCTCGCCGCCATCGCGACACCGCAGGCGGTCGGGACGCCGTATTTCCGATAGAGCTCCCGCCGCTCGACCTCGCCGTCGTCGCGCCGCTGCGTCTGCCAGCCGGCATCCCGGCCGAGCAGGATCTCGACGACCGCAATCGACTGGAACACCATCATGACGGGCGCGATCATTGCCGAGATCAGCAGCTCGGCGATGACACCTGCCAGCGCCCGGAAGCCGCCGCCGAATTGCCGGCGCACGTCCCGCCTCGTCAGCAGCAGGACAAAGCCGAGCAGCTTCGGCACGATCAGGAGCGCCATCGTGAGGCCGAACACCCACGCGGCGAGCACGGGATCCTGCGCCGGCCAATTCGGAAACAGGGAAAAGCCCTTCGGAAAATATTCGGGGCGAATGAAGCGCGCCTGCAACGAGATCAGGATTCCGAGCAGCAGGAACGAAAGCCAGAGCGGCGCGGTGATGTAGGAGCCGATCCCGGTCATGAAATGCAGCCGCGAAATCCAATGCAGGCGGCGCGTGGTCAGCACCGCGAGATGCTGCAGATTGCCCTGGCACCAACGGCGGTCGCGGGCGGCAAAATCCAGCAGCGACGGCGGCACCTCCTCGTAGCTGCCGCCGAGCATCGGGGCCATGTAGATGCCCCAGCCGGCGCGCCGCATCAGCGCTGCCTCGACAAAATCGTGGCTCAGGATATGTCCGCCGAACGGCTTGCGGCCGGAGAGTTCAGGCAGGCCCGCCTGCTCAGCAAATGCGTGAATCCTGATGATGGCGTTGTGCCCCCAATAATTGCCCTCGGAGCCGTGCCACCATGCGACGCCAGCCGCGACCATTGGTCCGTACAGCCTGCCGGCAAATTGCTGCAGGCGGCTGAACAGGCTGCGCGCGTTGACGATGATGGGCAGCGTCTGCAGCAGCGCCGCCTGCGGATTGGTCTCCATGGCGTGAACCATCCGCACGATGGTATCGCCCGACATCAGGCTGTCGGCGTCGAGTACGATCATGAACTGGTAGGCGCCGCCAAAGCGCGTGATCCACTCACTGACATTGCCGGACTTCCGCGCGCTATTGTCGGCGCGATGCCGGTAGTAGAGCCGCCCACCGCCGCAGGCATCGCCGAGCGCGAGGAACGCCTGTTCCTCCGCGATCCAGATATCGGGATCGCGCGTATCACTCAGCACAAACCAGTCGAAGCGTTCGCCCTGTCCGGTCGCCGCGACGGACTCGTGAATGGCGCGAAGGCGTGCCATCAACTGATGTGGATCCTCGTTGTAAGTGGGGAGCAGCACCGCGGTCCGGCTCGCGATCCGCGGCAGCGGTCCATCGTCGCGGATCGGCAAGGAATTCCCGCTGCGCCGAAGCAGCACGAAGAAGCCAGCGAGCGCCGAAGCGAACGAGAACGCGATCCAGGCGAGCAGCGCCACGAACAGCGCCAGCACCATGCCTTCCATGATCGTCACGCCGCCGACCTGGACCACCATGTACATCTCGTAGGCGCCCGCGCCGGTCAGCGCGACGGTCAGCACCAGGACGAACGCCCGGCGCATCAACATGCCCGCACCGACCGACACTGGCCTGCTCACCGCGCGCGGCGGCCGGCCAAGGTCGGCCGCCGACATCGCAAGCGGGCTTTCTTGTGGCAGGAAGCCGGCGGTCGCGATCGCGACGTCGGGCCGAGACGACGTGACTATGGCGCCCATCGATAGACCCAGATCTCCGAAAGCGGCTTGTCATCCTGCGCCAGATGGGCGCGCAGCTCGATCGGCTCCTTCTTGACGGCGCATTGGAAGCTGAGCCGCCACCCGCCCGTATTCGGGTTCGGCTGCGTGACGATGTTCGTAATCTCGGCCTTCTCAGCCGTCACGACGCCCTTGATGCTGGCGGGATCGATCCCCTTCAGATTGTCGCCGAACAGGTCGAGCACGAACAGCTTGCTGTTCTCGCCATGTGCGCCGATGCCGCTGCGCGTGAAGCGCGCGAGCGAATGCGGCTTCGGCGCGTCAGGTCCCCAATGCAGCCGATAGGTCAGATTGGTCTCGCTCTTGGCCTTGAGCGGCGCCTTCGGCCGCCAGAACGCGGCGATGTTGTCGTGGATCTCTTCCTTGGTCGGAATCTCGAACAGGATCACCGCGCCCTCGCCCCAGTCGCCGATCGGCTCGACCCACAGGCTCGGACGCTTCTCGAAGCTGGACTCGATGTCCTGATAGGCGAAGAAATTCTTCTCCCGCTGCATCAGCCCGAAGCCGTGCGGGTTGATGTCCTGGAACGTGCTGATCTGGAGGTCGCGCGGATTGCTCAGGGGACGCCACAGGCTCTCGCCTCTGCCGTTGTAGATCGCAAGCCCGTCGGAATCGTGCACCGACGGCCTGAAGTCATCGACCTCGTTGCGATCATTGGGCCCGAAGAAGAACATGCTCGTCATCGGCGCAAGGCCGGCGTGCTCGAGATCCGCACGCGGATAGAGCGATGCCTCGACGTCGAAGACCGTGCTCTTCCCGGGTCTGATCGTGAAACGGTAGCTCGCCGCACAGCTCTTGCTGTCGAGCAACGCATGAACGACCAGCGAGGTCGCATTGGGCACGGGACGCTCGAGCCAGAACGCCTTGAAGAACGGAAACTCCTCGCCCTTCGCCTCGCCGGTATCGATCGACAGGCCACGCGCCGACAGGCCATAGGTCTGATCCTTGGCGACGGCGCGGAAATAGCTCGCTCCAAGGAAGACGCAGACCTCGTCGTAATAGTCCGGCTTGTTGATCGGCGCGTGGATACGAAATCCGGCAAAGCCGAGGTCGGTCTCGGTGAACACAGGCACGTTCTCACCGAACGAGAACATGTCCTTGCTGTAGCTGACTTCGCTGACCTTGCCGTCGGCGACCTCGAAGATCTTGACCTTGTTCTTGTAGAAAAAGCCGCGGTGGAAGAACTGCGCTTCGAACGGCAGTTTCTGGCCGTGCCACAGCGCGCGCTCCGGCACGAAGCGGATCGAGCGGTACTGATCGTAGTTCAGGTCGGTCAGGCCATTCGGTAACTTCTCGTCCGGCGCCTCGAAGGACTTGCTGGCGAGATTGCGGGCAAGCTCCCTAACCATCGACGCGTTGAAAGGTGCGTCCGGCGTGTTCCCTGCGGCTGCGGCCTCCCGCTGCGGCAAGAGCATCAGTGCCGGCAACATGGCCGATCCGTGGAGTAACTGGCGACGATTCAAGGCAACTCCTGCTCGCTGACCGGGACGTCGCAATGAAACCGCTGAGCTGCCGCTGAGTTCCATATTGCCGCGCGCGTGGAACGATCGCGTCCCGCGGACCGCTCGGCTTCGCCGGGAAAATGAGCAAGCCAGGTATCGCTTCGCAGGGACCAGGTCCGCGATCGTCTCAAGCCGGAACTGTGACGGGAGGGCCTTCTGATTGCCGAGAGCTACGCGCTCTCCAGCTTCGGCGCGACCTCGCGTGCGACCTGCACCAGGGCCGCGATCAGCGGCGTCATGGGATCACGTTGCGGGATCACCAGGCCGATGCTGTAGTCCACCACCGGATCGATGATCGGGATGCTGCGCACGGCATCGGCAAGGCCGAGCGTCTCGGCGAGCTTGGCCGGCATCACGCTGGCCCAGCGTCCGGTCTTCACATGGGTGTAGAGCACGAGCAATGAATTGGAGGTCAGCGACGGCGTCGCCTCCGCACCGACCGAGGTCAGCGCGCGATCGATGATGCGGCGGTTCTGCATGTCGGGCGTGAGCAGGCACAGCGGCACGGTGCCGACTTCCTTCCACGTCACCTGCTTGCGATCGCCGAACATCGCATCCGGCGCCGTCAGCAGACGATAGCTCTCGTTGTAGAGCGGGATGGTGCGGACCTTGCCGATCGGCTCGTTCTCGATGTAGGTCAGCCCGGCGTCGACCTCTAGATTCTCTAGCAGACCGAGCACATCGGCGGACGTGCACGACTGGATGCGAAACCGCACATCGGGATGGCGCGCCCGGTACGGCGTGGTGAGCGAGGCCACCATGCCGAGCGCGGTCGGGATCGCGGCGATCCGGATCTCGCCCGACAGCTTGTCCTTGAGGCTGTTGATCTCCTGCTTCATCGCCCGCGCATCGCCGACGATGCGCCGCGCCCAGTCCAGCGTCCGTTCGCCCTCCGGCGTGAAGCCCTGGAAGCGCGATCCGCGCTGCACCAGCATGACGCCGAGGATCTCCTCGAGCTGCTTGAGACTGGTCGACATGGTCGGCTGGGTGACCCCGCAGGCCTCCGCAGCCCGGCCGAAATGCCGTTCCTTGGCCAGCGCCAGCAGAAGTTCCAGCTTGTCGATCAAGGTTCAAACTCCTTCGGAAAACGGCGCCCCAAATGGCAGCCCGACGCGTCCATCGGTAGCACGATCGGGGTGCGATCCCGAAATCCAAAGCGCCCCGGAAGTGCGTGATTCCAGAACATTATTGCGATCCCGGATCGACCCATTCGGCAACGCTATTAATCGCGTTTCGCAATCGCCGCATGAGACAGCTTTATTGATGTTTCGAAGGATTCCAATTCTCATGTGCAAAGCAAAAAACTGATCGTGAGAAGCGCTGATGACGGTGGGATACGAACCTTGGGACAAGGCGCGCGGCGCGGAAATCATCGCCGAGCATGCCGGGCTTGAAGGTGCCACGCTGGTGATCCTGCACGCGCTGCAGGAAGCCTTCGGCTATGTGCCGGAGCCTGCGATCCCGATGGTGGCGGAGGCACTCAATCTGTCCCGCGCCGAGGTGCACGGCGTGTTCACCTTCTACCATGACTTCCGGAAGCAACCAGCCGGACGCCACGTCCTCAAGCTCTGCCGCGCCGAGGCCTGCCAGGCCGCCGGCGGCGACCGCCTTGCGGCGCGCGCAGAGGCCAAGCTCGGCGTATCCCTGGGGAATACCACGGCGGACGAGCGGGTGACGCTGGAGCCGATCTACTGCCTCGGGCTCTGCGCCACCGCACCCTCGGCGATGCTGGATGGCCGGCTGATTGGCCGGCTCGATGAAGCGCGCATCGACGCGCTGGTCGCGGAGGCACAGCGATGACGATGCGAATTTACGTCCCCCGCGATGCCGCCGCGGTCGCCGTCGGCGCCGACGAGGTTGCCCTCGCCTTCGCGCAGGCCGCAGCAGCGCGTGGCGCAGCGATCGAGATCGTCAGGAACGGCTCGCGCGGGCTGTGCTGGCTGGAGCCGATGGTTGAGCTCTCGACCACCCAGGGCCGCATCGCCTTCGGCCCGGTGACCCCGGCCGACGTCCCGTCGCTGCTCGATGCGATGGCGGGCAACGGCCAGCATGCCCTGCGGCTTGGTGTCACGGACGAAATACCCTGGCTGAAGCGCCAGACGAGACTGACCTTCGTCCGCTGCGGCGTGGTCGATCCGCGTTCGGTCGACGACTACCGCGCCCATGGCGGCTACAAAGGCCTGGAGCGGGCGCTGACGCTGAGCTCCGAGCAGGTCCTTGCCGATGTCACGACGTCCGGCCTGCGCGGCCGCGGCGGCGCCGGCTTCCCGACCGGCATCAAGTGGAAGACGGTGGCGCAGGCCAGCGCCGACCGCAAATACATCGTCTGCAACGCCGACGAAGGCGACAGCGGCACCTTCGCCGACCGCATGATCATGGAAGGCGACCCCTTCGTCTTGATCGAGGGCATGACGATCGCGGGTATCACGGTAGGCGCCACCAAGGGCTACATCTACATCCGCTCGGAATATCCGCATGCGGTCGAGGCGATGAACGCGGCGATCGTGGCGGCCCGGCGCGCGGCTTCCTCGGCAAGCGCATCGGCGGCTCCGCCCATGAGTTCGATCTTGAAGTGCGCGTCGGCGCCGGCGCCTATGTCTGCGGCGAAGAGACCTCGCTGCTGGAGAGCCTCGAAGGCCGCCGCGGCATCGTGCGGGCCAAGCCGCCGCTGCCCGCGCACAAGGGCCTGTTCGGCCGTCCGAGCGTGATCAACAATGTGCTGTCGTTCGCGGCGATCCCCTTCATCCTCGACAACGGCGCCAAGGCCTATGCCGATTTCGGCATGGGCCGCTCACGGGGCACGATGCCGATCCAGCTCGCCGGCAACATCAGATATGGCGGGCTGTTCGAGACCGCGTTCGGCGCCACGCTCGGCGAGCTCGTCGACGAGATCGGCGGCGGCACCTTCACCGGACGCGAGGTGCGCGCGGTGCAGGTCGGCGGCCCGCTCGGGGCCTATTTCCCACGCGCGCTGTTCGACACGCCGTTCGACTATGAGGCATTCGCCGCGCGCGACGGCCTGATCGGTCATGGCGGCATCGTGGTGTTCGACGACACCGTCGACATGGTCAAGCAGGCGCGCTTCGCGATGGAGTTCTGCGCGATCGAATCCTGCGGCAAATGCACGCCGTGCCGGATCGGCTCGACCCGCGGCGTCGAGACCATCAACAAGATCATCAACGGCGAGCGCGTGGCGGAAAACCTCGCCGTGATCGAAGACCTCTGCAACACCATGAAATTCGGCTCGCTGTGCGCACTCGGCGGCTTCACGCCCTACCCCGTGATGAGCGCACTGAAACACTTCCGGGAAGATTTTGGCGGAGATTTAGGTCCCGCACCGGCCCGGCTGCAGGCCGCGGAATAGCAAGGAGATCACGATGTCGCTGATCCAGGAAATCGACTTCGGCACGCCAAAATCCAAATCCGAGGCGATGGTTACGCTGACCATCGACGGCAATCAGATCACGGTGCCCGAGGGCACCTCGATCATGCGCGCGGCGATGGAGGCCGGCACGCAGATTCCAAAGCTCTGCGCGACCGACATGGTCGACGCCTTCGGCTCCTGCCGGCTCTGCCTGGTCGAGATCGAGGGCCGCGCCGGCACGCCCGCCTCCTGCACCACGCCGGTCATGCCGGGCCTCGTCGTGCACACCCAGAGCGAGCGGCTGAAGAAGCTGCGCAAGGGCGTGATGGAGCTCTACATCTCCGACCATCCGCTGGACTGCCTGACCTGTGCCGCGAACGGCGACTGCGAATTGCAGGACATGGCGGGCGCCGTCGGCCTGCGCGACGTGCGCTACGGCTATGAAGGCGACAACCACGTCTTCGCGAAATCCAACGGCGAAGCCAATGCGGCCTGGATGCCGAAGGACGAATCCAATCCGTATTTCACCTACGATCCCTCGAAGTGCATCGTCTGCTCGCGCTGCGTCCGTGCCTGCGAGGAAGTGCAAGGCACCTTCGCCCTGACGATCTCCGGCCGCGGCTTTGACAGCCGCGTCTCGCCCGGCATGAGCGAGAGCTTCCTCGGCTCCGAATGCGTGTCCTGCGGCGCCTGCGTGCAGGCCTGCCCGACCGCGACGCTGACCGAAAAATCCGTGATCGAGATCGGCCAGCCCGAACACTCTGTTGTCACCACCTGCGCCTATTGCGGCGTCGGCTGCGCCTTCAAGGCCGAGATGCGTGGCGAGGAAGTTGTGCGCATGGTGCCATGGAAGGACGGCAAGGCCAACCGCGGCCATTCCTGCGTCAAGGGCCGCTTCGCCTGGGGCTACACCACCCACAAGGAGCGCATCCTGAAGCCGATGATCCGCGAGCGGATCGAGGATCCCTGGCAGGAAGTATCGTGGGACGAGGCGTTCAACTTCGCCGCCGCCAAGTTCAAGGGCATCCAGCAGAAATACGGCCGTGACGCGGTCGGCGGCATCACCTCCTCTCGCTGCACCAACGAAGAGACCTATCTGGTGCAGAAGCTGATCCGCGGCGGCTTCGGCAACAACAATGTCGACACCTGCGCCCGCGTCTGTCATTCGCCGACCGGCTACGGCCTGTCGCAGACCTTCGGCACCTCGGCCGGCACGCAGGATTTCGATTCGGTTGAGGGCACCGACGTCGTGCTGATCATCGGCGCCAACCCTGCCTCGGCTCACCCGGTGTTCGCCTCGCGGCTGAAGAAGCGGCTGCGTCAGGGCGCCAAGCTGATCGTGCTCGATCCGCGCCGCACCGAGATGGTGGAATCGCCGCATGTGAAGGCGCTGCATTTGCCGCTGATGCCCGGCACCAACGTCGCCGTGCTTACCGCCCTCGCCCATGTCATCGTCACCGAAGGACTGGTCGACGAGGCCTTCGTACGCGAGCGCTGCGACTGGAGCGAGTTCGAGGATTGGGCCGCCTTCGTCGCAGAGCCGAAGCACAGCCCTGAAGCGACCGCGATCATGACCGGCGTCGATCCGAAGGATCTGCGCGAGGCGGCGCGGATCTATGCCACCGGCGGCAACGGCGCGATCTATTACGGGCTCGGCGTCACCGAGCACAGCCAGGGCTCGACCACGGTGATCGCGATCGCCAACCTTGCGATGGTGACCGGCAATATCGGCCGGCCCGGCGTCGGCGTGAACCCGCTGCGCGGCCAGAACAACGTGCAGGGCTCCTGCGACATGGGCTCGTTCCCGCACGAGCTGCCGGGCTACCGCCATATTTCCGGCGACGCGGTGCGCGAGCAGTTCGAGGCGATGTGGAACGTCAAGCTCAACAACGAGCCCGGGCTGCGCATCCCCAACATGTTCGATGCCGCAATCGAGGGCACTTTCATGGGGCTCTACGTGCAGGGCGAGGATATCCTGCAGTCCGACCCGAACACCAAGCATGTGGTGGCGGCGCTGTCGGCGATGGAATGCGTCATCGTTCACGATCTCTTCCTGAACGAGACCGCGAACTACGCCCACGTCTTCCTGCCCGGCTCGACCTTCCTCGAGAAAGACGGTACCTTCACCAACGCCGAACGCCGCATCCAGCGCGTCCGCAAGGTGATGACGCCGCTCAACGGCTATGCCGACTGGGAAGTGACGATCATGCTTGGCAAGGCGATGGGCTTTACGATGAACTACAGCCATCCGTCCGAGATCATGGACGAGATCGCCGCGCTGACGCCGACTTTCACCGGCGTCTCCTATGCCAAGCTCGATGAACTCGGCTCGGTGCAGTGGCCTTGCAACGAGAAGGCGCCGGAAGGCACGCCGGTGATGCATATCGGCGGCTTCGTGCGCGGCAAGGGCAAGTTCATCATCACCGAATATATCGCGACCGACGAACGCACCGGCCCGCGCTACCCGCTGTTGCTCACCACCGGCCGCATCCTCAGCCAGTACAATGTCGGCGCGCAGACCCGCCGCACCGAGAACGTGGTGTGGCACGCCGAGGACCGGCTCGAAATCCATCCGCACGATGCCGAGCAGCGCGGCGTGCGCGACGGCGACTGGGTGCGGCTGGCGAGCCGCGCCGGCGAGACCACGCTGCGCGCGCTGATCACCGACCGCGTGGCGCCGGGCGTGGTCTACACCACGTTCCACCACCCGGACACCCAGGCCAACGTCATCACGACTGACTTCTCGGACTGGGCGACCAACTGTCCTGAATATAAGGTGACTGCCGTGCAGATCTCGCCGTCGAACGGTCCGTCCGACTGGCAGAAGGCCTATGACGAGCAGGCCCGCAACTCCCGGCGCATCGCGCCGGTGGTGGAAGCCGCGGAGTAGCGATGCGCGAACCGGTCCACAAGGCGATACGGAAGGTCTGGCGCGACGGCGTCTTCAGCGAGGGCGCGCGCCTGATCCCGGAAGAGACGCCGCTGGCACTCACCTATAATGGCGGCACCTACGCCGTGATGATGGGCTCGCCCGAGGACCTCGGCGACTTCGCGGTTGGATTCAGCCTCAGCGAAGGCATCGTGCAGTCGGCCGACGAGATCGAGACCCTCGACATCGTCGAGCTCGATGACGGCATCGAGCTACGGATGTGGCTGAAGCCTGACAAGGCCGAGCGGATCGCCGAGCGGCGGCGCAACATCGCCGGCCCGACCGGCTGCGGCCTGTGCGGGCTTGATTCCATCAGCGAGGCAGTCCGGCCGGCCGCGGTGG
>NZ_JACMYP010000012.1 GCF_020889705.1 Bradyrhizobium altum
CTCGCCATAGGCGCGCGTCACGTGGTGAGATCGATGTCGAGCGCCGACGCCAGCGCGCGGTGGGTCGGCAGCCGCTGACCGCGCACCAGCCGGCCGCTCGCGATATCGGCGGCGAGCGCATCGACGATGCGCAGGAAGATCGGTCCGTGCCATTCCGAAACTGTAGGGATCCAATCCATGCAATTCGGCGCTTTGTCTTTGATTGTATGCTCCACAATTCATATTGTATGGATCATCAGATCAGGTCAAGGACGATAGTCATGACGGAGACAGTTTCCCTTCCCAAGGCAATGTGGCGCGGCTTCACGATGAAGTGCCCGAACTGCGGGCGCGGCCATCTGTTCGGCCGCTTCCTCAAGGTGGCTGACCATTGCGAGGTCTGCGGCGAGGACTTCACCCCGCAGCGCGCGGACGATTTCCCGGCCTATCTTGTGATCGTCGTGGTCGGCCACGTCGTGGTGCCGGCGCTGCTCTGGATGGAAATGACCTACGCGCCGCCGGCCTGGCTGCAACTTGCGATCTGGCTGCCGTTCACGCTGTTCAGCGCGCTCGGGCTGCTGCAGCCGACCAAAGGCGCGATCGTCGGCCTGCAATGGCAGCTTGGGATGGAGGGATTTGCGGCGACGCGGCGTGTCGCCGCGCCGGTGCGGGCGCGGGGCAGTGTCGGACGGACGAGGGAAGTCTGACGCGAATTCAGACTTGTAGCCCGGATGAAGCGAAGCGAAATCCGGGGCTCGTGCCGCAGGCGATACCGTCCCGGATTGCGCTTCGCTCCATCCGGGCTACGGATCAAATCGGATGATGATGCGGCCGGAACATGCGGCCCTTCTCCGTCACCAGCACGACGGCGAGCGCGGCCAGCGTGCAGAGGAAGAAGCCGGTCGCGAACGGCAGCAGCGTGCCGTCGTAATCCTGGCCGATCGTGGTGCCGACGCCGATCCCGAGCAGGGTGGTGATGGTGCCGTAGAGCGACGACGCAGTGCCGGCGATCTTGCCCTGCGGCTCCATCGCAAGCGCGGTGAAGTTCGCCATCATCAGCCCGAACGCGAACATCATCAGACCGGCGAGGACCATGAACAGCGGCAGCGACAGCGTGTCGGTCTTCACCGCGAGGAACAGCGCGCCGGCGACGACGGCAAAACCGGTCAGCGCGGCGTGCGAGATCACCCGCATGCCGATGCGGCCGACGATACGCGAATTGAGGAAGCCAGCGATCGCGACGCCGACCGCGCACGCAGCGAAGGCGACCGGGAAGTAATGTCCGAGCTTGAAGATCTCGGTGAAGATCTGCTGCGAGGAGAACACGAAGGCAAACAGCGAGCCCTGCACGCCGCCGGCGGCGAGCGCGTAGCCGAGCGTCTGGCGGTTGGTGACGGTCTGGCGGAACGCGGACAGCACCTCGGGGATCGCCAGCGACTTGCGCAGTTCGAGCGGCAGCGTCTCCGGCATCCGCATCGCGCTCCAGGCCAGCGCGATCACGCCGTAGATCATCAGCAGCACGAAGATGCCGCGCCAGTGCGTCAGCAGCATCACCGCCTGGCCGAATGACGGCGCGATCACGGGCACCGCGATGAACACCATCATCGCCAGCGACATCACGCTCGCCATCCGCCGGCCGGCGTAGCAGTCGCGCACGATCGAGGTCGCGATCACGCGGGTTGCCGCGGTACCGAGCCCTTGCAGCGCGCGCGCCAAGAGCAGCGTCTCGAACGAGGGCGCCATGATCGCGAGCAGGCCGGCGATGGTGTAGACGGTCATGCCGCCGAGCAGCACCGGGCGGCGGCCGAAGCGGTCCGACAGCGGGCCCATCACGAACTGGCCGACGCCGAAGCCGACCAGGAAGATCGACAGCACCATCTGCGGACGGTTGGCGTCGGCGATCTGGAACGCAGAACGGATGTTCGGCAGCGCCGGCAGCATCATGTCCATCGCCAGCGGGTTGAGCGCCATGATGGAGGCGATGACGACGACGAATTCCGGAAAGCCCATCGGGCGGTGGCCTGAGGACACCCAGGCATCGGCATTGATGTCAGACACTTAAAACCTCTTGGAGACTCCCAGCATAGCGGCCTTGCTGCATTGCACAATCGGCGTTTTGGGATGGGAGACCGTCGGCGGCGGGTGAGGTAACCGGGTCATGGAACCGGCCGCGAGGCCGTCGGCTGGTCCTATATCGTTGCTTCTGCAACTATTTTGCTCGTCCCGCGCCGGAAGCTCTGCTATCCCGGTACCAGCATCCGTGCGGGACAGGCGCATCGCGGCCGATCACACGCCTCGCACGGCCAAGAACGGGTTTGGGGAGGCCACATGTCCATCGAAATCTCCGCGCGCTCGCGCGGCGCTACGCTGTCGGATGAGGAGCGCAAGGTCCTCACCGCAACGCTCGTCGGCACCACGATCGAGTGGTACGACTTCTTCGTCTACGCCCAGGCCGCGGGCCTGGTGTTCGGCGCGCTGTTCTTTGCGCCGATGAACGCGAACAATCCGCTGCTGGCGCAGATCGTCTCGTTCGCGACGCTCGGCCTCTCATTCCTGTTCCGCCCGTTAGGGGCCATCGTCTGCGGCCATCTCGGCGACCGCTTTGGGCGCAAGAATATGCTGGTCGTCACGCTGCTGTTGATGGGCGCTGCGACCGCGCTGGTCGGCCTGTTGCCGACCTACGCGCAGATCGGCGCCTGGGCGCCGGCACTCCTGATTCTTCTCCGCATCCTGCAGGGCTTCTCGGCCGGTGGCGAATGGGGCGGCGCGGCGCTGATGTCGGTGGAATCGGCACCGCGCGACAAGCGCAGCTTCTTCGGCTCGTTCCCGCAGATCGGCACGCCGCTCGGCATGATCCTGGCAACCGGCGTGTTGTGGGTGCTGACCGCGACGCTCGGCAAGCAGGCGATGATCGAATGGGGCTGGCGCATTCCGTTCCTGCTCTCGATCTTCCTGATCGTCGTCGGCATCATGATCCGCCGCACGGTCGAAGAGTCCCCGGTGTTCCTGGCGATGCAGCGCCGGCACAAGGAGTCCTCCGCGCCGCTGCGCGAATTGATGCGCAATCACAGCAAGGAAATCCTGCGCACCGCGTTGATCTTCATGGCCAACAATGCGGCCGGTTACATCCTGATCGCGTTCATCATCAGCTACGGCACCAACACGCTGAAGATGCCGTCGGAGCAGCTGCTGCTGATCGGCACGCTGGCGGCGGTGAGCTGGTTCATCTTCACGCTGCTCGGCGGCATCCTCGGCGACAAAATAGGCCGCGTGCGCTGCTTCCAGATCGGCTACGGGTTGATGGTGCTGTGGGCGGTGCCGATGTGGTTCTTGATCGACAGCAAGAACCTGCTGCTGTTCTTCGTCAGCGCCGTCGGTCTCACCATCGCGCTCGGTCTGTCCTATGGCCCGCAGGCGGCGCTCTATGCCGAGCTGTTTCCGGCCAAGGTGCGCTATTCCGGCGTCTCGATCGGCTACGCGCTCGGCGCCATCTTCGGCGGCGCCTTCGCGCCGATGATCGCGCAATGGATCATCGGCACTTACGGCCAGTCCTGGCGTGTCGGCGTCTACATCGCGGTGCTGTCGCTGATCTCGCTGATCACGGTATCGACCATCAAGGATCCGCAGGGCGTCGATCTCAACGTGAATGACGCGGGCGGGTAGTGGTTCTGTAGATGGGGTGGATCAGCGTCAAGGCGTCATCCGCCTCCTCGTCGCGGTGGATGACGCCTTTGGCTTCAGCGTGAATCCAACTTCGGAGCGGTCGGGGACGTCCGCTTCTGTGCGCATTCTGAGCCCGAACCAGCGGTGAATTGTCCCCACGGCGGCAAGTCGTTCGGCAGCAGGCGCCACGGGCAGCCCGCTCGCGTGACACAGAAGACGCCGTTGACGATCTCGCGCATCGGTCATTCGCGCAGCCTGCCCGTCGCGCCAGGCCTTGGCAGGCGCGGCGCGGTCACGCGCCACTCTGCGTATGTCAGATCGGTCTGGTACCGGGCGACAATGCGGCTATGCTGGTGTTGGATAGTTGGCGTCCACACGGCGAATCCAGGTCGGCTCGGGAAACCCCTGGAATCGCGGCGGGTGCCAAAGACACAACCCTTTTTCAAGAACTGCCTTTGACAAGGCCTAGGGGATTGAAATTGGACATCGACGGTTGGCTCCGCGGGATCGGCCTCGCCCAGTATGCCGAGATGTTCCGTGCCAACGACATCGACATCGAGCTGCTAGGCCGGCTGACCAACGACGACCTCAAGGACCTCGGCGTCGCATCGCTTGGTCATCGCAAGAAGCTGCTGGAAGCTATTGCCGGGCTTGCCGTTGCCGTTCCGGTGTCGCTGCAGCCCGCGTTGATTGGACCGAAGGCGCAGAATGCTGCCGAGCGCCGCCAGGTCACGGTGATGTTCGCGGACCTTGTCGGCTCGACAGCCCTCTCCACCCGCATGGACCCGGAAGACCTGCGCGATATCATTTCCGCCTACCGGAAATGCGCCGCCGAAGCCGTGCGCCGCTTTGGCGGGTTCGTGGCCAAGTACATGGGCGACGGCTTGCTCGTGTATTTCGGCTATCCCCAGGCGCATGAGGACGACGCCGAGCGGGCAGTGCGGGCGGGGCTGGAGCTGGTGGCTGCGGTGAGCGCACTCAAGTCACCCGTTTCGTTGCGAACCCGCGTCGGCATTGCAACCGGCCTCGTTGTAGTCGGCGACCTGATCGGATCGGGGGAGGCACAGGAGCGCGGCATCGTTGGCGAGACGCCGAACCTCGCGGCGCGTTTGCAGGGGATCGCCGAGCCGAACATGGTCGTCATTGCGGAGAGCACGCGAAGACTTCTCGGCAATCTCTTTGAGCTCACGGACCTCGGGCCGAAGGATCTTAAGGGCATCGGCGGGCTGGTACCGGCCTGGGCCGTGCTCCGGACGAGTTCGGTGGCAAGTCGCTTCGAGGCGATGCACGCGGCCGGCCTGACCGCGCTGGTCGGACGGGAAGAGCAATTCGAGTTGCTGCAACGGCGCTGGTCGAGAGCAAAGACCGGTGAAGGCCAGGTGGTGCTCATTTCCGGCGAGGCCGGTATCGGTAAATCACGACTCACCGCCGCGCTGATGGAAAGCCTTGCCGGCGAGCCGCACAAGCGCTTGCGCTATTTCTGCTCGCCGCAGCATATTGACAGCGCGCTTTATCCGGTGATCGGGCAGATGGAGCGGGCCGCGGGGCTAGCGCATGACGACACCCCGCAAGCTAAGCTCGACAAGCTCAATGCCGTACTCGCGCAGACCTCAACCTCCATCCCGGACGTCGCGCTCTTTGCCGAGATGCTGTCGCTACCGAATGATGGACTATATGCCGCGCTTGAGCTGACCCCGGAACAGCGTCGGCAAAGAACCCTGGAGGCCTTGACGACACAGTTCGCCGGATTGGCCGGGCGGCAGCCGGTGCTGGTGATCGTCGAGGATGCGCATTGGGTCGATCCGACGAGTCTGGAAGTGTTCGGTCGGACGGTGGACCAAATCAAGACTCTCCCGGTGTTGCTCATCGTGACTTTCCGTCCCGAGTTCAGCGCGCCCTGGGCCGGGCAATCGCATGTGACCAGCCTGAAGCTGAACCGGCTTGCGGAGAACGAAGCAGCCGCCATCGTTGCAGGCCTGGTCGGCAGTAGGCAGGTGCCGGCAGATGTCGTGGCTGAGATCATCGACCGCACCGACGGTGTCCCGCTGTTCGTAGAGGAAATGACCAAGGCGGTGTTGGAGGCTGAGAGCGAAGGCGAAGCACGAAGGACCGCTGCTGCGGTCCCATCCTCGGTCCTGGCTGTCCCTTCAAGCTTGCACGCAACGCTGATGGCGCGACTTGACCGCCTTGGGTCAGCGAAGGAGATCGCACAAATCGGCGCGGCGATTGGGCGGGAATTTTCGCATGCCTTGCTGGCCGCCGTTGCGATGTGGAACGAGCGCCGCCTGTGTACTGCGCTGGATCAACTCCTGGACGCTGGGCTGTTATTCCGGCAGGGCGTGCCGCCCGGAGCCTCCTATCTGTTCAAGCACGCGCTGGTGCGGGACGCCGCTTACGGCTCTCTTTTGCGCGAGCCGCGTCGCAACCTGCACGCTCGCATAGCGGGAGCCGTGGAAGGCGCCTTCCCGGAGGTAGCTCAAAGCCGCCCCGAGTTGTTAGCGCTCCACTACTCGGAGGCAGGAATGATCGAGCGGGCAGCGAAGCTCTGGGGGATTGCCGGCCAGCGCTCGATCTCCCGCTCTGCGCTGGCCGAGGCAGCCGCTCAACTGAGCCGCGCGGTGAGCCAGATGGCAAGCCTGCCAGAGACATCCGCGCTGCGCCGCGAGCAGATCAAGTACCAGATCGAGCTCGTGACCGTCCTTATGCATGTCAAAGGTTATGGCGCGCCGGGTACCAAGGCGGCGGTCGATCATGCCCGCCTTCTGATCGAGAAGGCCGAGGCGCAGGGTGAGCCTTCCGAGGACCCGCTGTTGCTGTTCTCCGTACTCTACGGCGCCTGGGTGCTTAATGTGGCCGCGTTCAACGGTGAAGCTGCCGGCGCTCTCGCAACCCAGTTCATGGCCCTCGCCGAAAAGCAACGGATGACGGGGCCGCTGATGCTTGCGCACCGTATGGTCGGAATGACCGCGATGTCCACCGGAGACCAGGTCGCAGGATGAAAGCATCTTGATCGGGCGCTCGCGCTTTATGATCCCGCGGAGCACCGCGCACTGGCAACGCGTTTTGGCACCGACGCAAGGGTCGCTATCCTGGAGTGGCGTTCGCGGACGCTATGGCTCCAAGGTTACCCCGATGCTGCCCTCAACGACGTCGACGAGTCGTTTAGGGGTGCGCGAGAGATAGGTCAGGCTGCCACGCTGATGCATGCTCTGGCCCATTCGATTGCCACCCTGATTCTCTGTCGTCATTACAAGTCTGCAAGCGTCCGAGCAGCCGAACTCGTCGACCTGGCGGAAGAAAAAGGCTCTTTGTACTGGAAGGCGAATGGATTGATCTGGCAGGGCTGCCTGTCGGCGCTGACTGGCCGGCCGTTGGATGCGATCGAGATACTCACCACAGCAGTCGCAGCTTACCGATCGACCGCGGCAACAATTTATATGCCTTTCGTGTCGCTGCACCTGGCGCGCGCCCATGCGGAACTAGGGAACTTCACTGACGCCTGGCATCACATCGACGATGCGATCGCAGGAACGGAAAGGAGTCAGGAAAAATGGGCCGAGTCGGAAATGCACCGTACCGCTGGCGAGATCGCGCTGATGCTTCCTGAGGCCGACGAGACCAAGGCCGAAGCCTGTTTCGAGCGCTCCCTGACGGTGGCGCGCAGACAGAAGGCCAAATCCTGGGAACTTCGCACAGCAACAAGCCTTGCACGGCTCTGGCGCGACCAAGGCAAGCGACCGGCGGCCCATAATCTTCTTGCCTCGATCTACGGCTGGTTCACCGAGGGCTTCGATACGCTCGATTTGAAGCAAGCCAAGGCGTTACTGGACGAGCTGAACACCTGACAAATCAATTTCGAAACGGCCTCTAGCCGCACCCGAGCATCCCCTTCAGCTTCTTGACCGCGCTGTCGGGCGTCGTCAGCACCTCGCGGCCGGTGACCTCGGCGACGCGCTCGGCCGCCGGCGCCATGCTGTACTGGGCGAGTGCGATCAGGTCGCAATCGCGCAAGTCCTTGCTGGCTTCGACCACGATGCAGTCGTGCTCGGCGCGGTCGCCGCGATCGAGTGCGGCCAGCGCGCCTTCGGCGAGTTTCGGCACCAGCGTAACGTGCGATGGAAATTCCGGCGGCATCGACACCAGCGTCGGCGGGAAAGTCGAGAGCAGGCCGATGCGTTTTCCCTTCGCCACCGCCTGTTCGATCATCGCCTCGTTCGGCCTCAGCACCGGCATCGGCGCGTGCGCGCGCGCCACCGCCTCGATGCAGGGGCCGAACGCCGAGCAAGTGAAGAGAATGCCGTCGGCGCCGGTGCTCACGGCGTAGCGGCCCATGGTGAGGAAACGCTCGGTCATGCGCTCGCTGAGCTTGCCGTCGCGCGCAAGATCGGCCGACAGGCTGTCGTCGAGCAGGTTCATCAGCCGCGCCTCCGGCCAATGCTTAGCGAATGACGCCTCGATCGGCACGATCGAGTGCTTCAAAGCATGAATGAGGGTGATGCGCATGGCTGCTGTTTTCTTCTCCCTCTCCCCGCTCTTCGCGGGGAGAGGGTTGGGGTGAGGGGCTCTTTCCCCGCAATCGGGGCGAGGTAAGAAGAGTTACTTGAACGGGATCGCGTACATCAAGCCACCCTTGCTCCAGGTGCCGTTGAGGCCGCGCTCGAGCTTCAAGGGGCTCGCCTTGCCGACATTGCGCTCGAAGATCTCGCCGTAATTGCCGCCGGCCTTGATCGCGGCGACCAGCCATTTGTTGTCGAGGCCGAGCCGCGAGCCGAGATCGCCGGACGCGCCGAGCAGGCGCTGGATCGCCGGGACCTGCGACTTCGTCATCTCGTCGACATTGGCCTGCGTGACGCCGAGCTCTTCGGCTTCGACGAGGCCGTAATGCAGCCAGGTGATGATGTCGCTCCAGACCTCGTCGCCGTTGCGGGTGAACGGGCCGAGCGGCTCCTTGCTGATGGTCTGCGGCAGCACGACGTAATCTTCCGCCTTTGGTGCGGCGGTCGCGACCGCGCCCGCGAGCGCCGAGGCGTCCTGGGTCATGGCATCGCAGCGGCCGCCGAAGAAGGTCTGGTACATGGTGTCGGGGCGGTCGAACACCAAAGGCTTCCAGTCGATGCCGTTGGCGCGGCCGTAATCGCCGAGCGTCACCTCATGCGTGGTGCCCTGCGCGACGCAGACGGTGGCGCCCTTAAGATCCTTCAGCTCCTTCACGCCGAGGTCCTTCTTCACCACAAAGCCCTGGCCGTCGTAGAAATTGACCGGGCCCTGGCGCAGGCCGAGCGTGGTGCCGCGCAGATAGGTCTGCGTCGAGTTGCGGTAGAGCACGTCGATCTCGCCGGACTGCAGCGCGGTGAAGCGGTTCTGCGCGGTCAGCGCGACGTAACGCACCTTACTGGCATCGCCGAGCACGCCGGCGGCAAGCGCGCGGCAATAGTCGACATCGAGGCCCTTGAAGTTGCCCTGCGAGTCCGGCGCCGAGAAGCCGGCAAAGCCGGTCGAGACGCCGCACACCAGCGTGCCGCGCTGCTTGATGGTGTCGAGCGTCGCCGCGCTTGCGCCCGCGATGCCTGCGACGAGAACAGCTGTCGTGATCAATCCCCTGTACATTTTACACCTCCTGCTAATGACCAATGTCCTTGAGCGCGCTGTCTACCGCAGCGCCTAGCCTTTCGACGATCATGTCGATGTCGCCGGAAGTTGCGATATAGGGCGGGGCGAGCAGCACATGGTCGCCGCGCTGGCCGTCGGCGGTGCCGCCCGACGGATAGCAGCCGAGCCCGCCGGCAAACGCCGTGGACTTGATCCGCTGATGCAGCTTCAGCTTGGGATCGAACGGCTGCCGCGTGCCGCGGTCGGCGACCAGCTCGATCGCCCAGAACAGGCCGCGGCCCCGGATGTCGCCGACATGGCGGTGATTGCCGAAGCGCTCGGTGAGCCGCTGCTCGAGCTGGCGGCCGCGCTCCTTGACCTGGTCGAGCAGCTTCTCCTCGCTGATCACCTTCTGCACCTCGAGCGCGGCGGCGCAGGCGAGCGGATGCGCGAGATAAGTGTGGCCGTGCTGGAACGCGCCGGAGCCGTTGCGCACGGTGTCGACGATGGTGCTGCTGGCAAGCATCGCGCCGATCGGCTGGTAGCCGCCGCCGAGCCCCTTGGCGACCGCCTGGATGTCCGGCGCGATGCCCTCCTGCTCCCACGCATGCAGCGTGCCGGTGCGGCCCATGCCGCACATCACCTCGTCGAGGATCAGGAGCGCGCCGTGACGGTTGCAGATCTCGCGCACCGCCTTGAAGTAACCTTCCGGTGCCGGCACGCAGCCGGCGGTGGCGCCGACCACGGGTTCGGCGATGAAGGCGGCGACGTTCTCGGGGCCGAGCCGTTGGAATTCCGCCTCGAGCTCGGCGGCGAGCCGCGCCACGAAGGCCGCCTCCGATTCATCGTCGCGCGTCTCGTGATAAGCAAAAGCGGGCGTGACATGGCTGAACGCCGGCGACAGCAGCGGCGCATAGGGCTCGCGGCGCCAGGCATTGCCGCCGGCCGACAGCGCGCCCAGCGTGTTGCCGTGATAGCTCTGGCGGCGCGCGATGAAGCGGGTGCGCTTCGGCTCGCCGCGCTCGATGAAATATTGCCGCGCCAGCTTGATCGAGGCCTCGATCGCCTCCGATCCGCCGCTGACGAAGTAGACATAGCCGAGACCGCCGGGCTCGTGGCCGACCAGCCGCTCGGCGAGCTCTTCCGCGGGCTCCGACGAGAAGAAGCCGGTATGCGCATAGGCAAGTTTGGACGCCTGCTTTGCGATCGCGGCGAGAATCCGCGGATGCTGATGCCCGAGACAGGACACCGCGGCGCCACCGGAGGAATCCAGAATGCGGTGGCCGTCCTCCGCGATCAACCAGACGCCGTCGCCGCCGACCGCTTTCGGCGGGGTTTCGCGCAGGCTGCGATGCATCACGCGGCTCTTGTTGGCGGCCATGATACTTATCCTTTCTCGACAAAATATTGCGACATCGCGGCAAGCCGCCCCTCGGTCTCTTCCAGCTTGCGCTTGGCGCCCGCACCGCCCAGCGTGAAGGCGACGGCGGCAAGCGACTGGGCGACTGCGATCGCACCGGTGAGGCTCGGGAAGAAGCCGGGCGAGGAGGCGGCCTCGAACAGCAAGAGATGATCGGCGCCCTCGGCCATCGGCGCGCTGATCGTGTCGGCGATCGCGATCAGCGTGGCGCGCGCTTGGTGCGCCGCACGCGCGGTCTCGACGCTGACCAACGTGTAGGGCGCAAAGCCGATCACGACCACGGCGTCTTCGGCGCGGAAGGCGCCATGGTCGAGATCGAACGGGCCGGAACCGCCGACCAGCTGCACGGCATCGGGACGGAACAGGCGGAGCTGGTAGGTCAGGAGTTCCGCAACGCTGCGGCAGCTGCGAAAACCCGTGATCCAGATTCTATCAGCGGAATGCAGCGCACGCGCGGCGTCCGCAATCGCGCTCGCCGAAATCCGTGCAAGCCCGGCGGCTTCGGCCTCGATCTTGTCGTGCACCAGTTTGACATCGGCATTCGGCCCGGCGCGCCGGCCCTTGGCGCGGCCAGAGAACGGTGAGCCCTGCGCCGGCCGTCGCGCCTCGGTGAGTGCTGCGCGCAATTCGTCCCAGCCGGAATAGCCGAGTGCCTTGGCAAGACGGGTGAAGGATGCAGGATCGGCGCCGGCGACCGAGGCGAGCTCGCGCATCGAGCGGGTGGTGGCGTCGTAATCATTGGCTGCGACAAAACGCCCGACCTCCTGCAAACGCATCGGCAGCGACGGCAATGCGCTGCACAATTCGTTCAGGGGCGATGGTTTCGGCTGAGCCTGGGCCATGAAACATATGTTGCACGAATATCAATTTGGTGCAACATATGAAGTGCGCAGCTCCGAATACGCTCTTGCGCATGGCAGAAGATCGCTTCTCACTGGGGTCCTTGTGCTGTGACGACATCGACGCCGAAACGCTCTCCCGCCCGGGCTCCAAGTCGGTCCTGGCGGCTTTCGCTCAGCGATCCCCGCGTCGCCGGCCTGTTCTGGCAGGTCTTGGTGGTCGCCATCGCGGTCGCCATCGTCGCCTGGCTGTGGTCGAACGCGGTCCATAATCTCTCGGTGCGGCGCATCTCGACCGGCTTTGCCTTCCTCGGCCGCGAAGCCGGCATGCCGATCGCAGATTCCTGGATCGATTACTCGCCGAAGAACACCTACCTGCGCGCCTTCATCGTCGGCATCGTCAACACGCTGCGCGTCGCTGTCATCGGCATCGTGCTGGCGACCGTGATCGGCACGCTGGTCGGCATCGCGCGGCTGTCGTCGAACTGGCTGCTGGCGCGGCTCGCCGCTGTTTATGTCGAGGTGCTGCGCGACCTGCCGCTACTGCTGCAGTTGTTGTTCTGGTACGTGCTGATGCAGGGCCTGCCGGCGGCGCGCCAGGCGTGGAAGCCGGTCGAGGGCGTGTTCCTCTCCAACCGCGGGCTGATATTGCCGTCGGTCCCGCTGGATGCGGCCAATTGGTGGACGATCCTGGCGCTGGTCGCGGGCCTCGTCGTGCTCCATCTCGTCAGGCGCCGCCTGATCGCGCAGCAGATGCTCGACGGCAAGGCGCGGCCGGCCTGGCCTTACGCGCTCGGCCTCGTGATCGCGCTGCCTGCGCTGGTGTCGTGGCTTCTGGGCGCGAGCTGGAGCATCACGCTGCCGGAGCTGCGTGGCTTCAACTTCGTCGGCGGGCTGACCCTGGCACCGGAATATTTTGCGCTGCTGATCGCGCTCGTCACCTACACCTCGGCGTTCATCGCCGAGATCGTGCGCAGCGGCATCCAGGCGGTGCCGCGCGGCCAGTCGGACGCCGCCAAGGCGCTCGGGCTGAAGCGCAGCTTCGTGTTGCAGCAGATCGTGCTGCCGCAGGCGCTGCGCGTCATCATCCCACCGATGACCAGCCAGTATCTGAACCTGACGAAAAATTCCTCGCTTGCGGTCGCGGTCGGCTACCAGGACATCGTCTCGATCGCCAACACCACGCTGAACCAGACCGGGCAGGCGATCGAGTCGATCGCGCTGATCATGATGGTGTTCCTCACCATCAGCCTCGGCATCAGCCTGTTCATGAACTGGTACAACGCGCGGATCGCGCTGGTGGAGCGCTGAGATGAGCTCGGTCGCCCACCTTCCGCAGGATCCGCTGCCGATCGGGCCGCGACCGGCGCCGCGGGCGCTCGGCGGACATCTCACCGCGTGGCTGCGCGCCAATTTGTTCGCCTCGATCCCGTCCGGCATCATGACGCTGCTGCTGCTGTTTGTGCTCGGCAAGGCCTCCATCGCTCTCTGGCAATGGGGTATTGCCAACGCGGTCTGGATCGTCTCCGGCAGCGACAGCAGCGCCTGCCGGGCGCTGCGCGGCGTCGGCGCCTGCTGGGCCGTCGTCCCCGAGAAGTACCGCTTCATCCTGTTCGGCACTTATCCGTTCGACGAGCAGTGGCGGCCGGCGCTCGCGGTCGTGATCTTCATCGCGCTGTTCGCAGTCTCGAGCCGCCGCAGCTTCTGGCGCAAGGAGCTGTTCCTGCTGTGGGCCGCAGCCTTGATCGCGATCGGCTGCCTGATGTGGGGCGGCTTCCTTGGCCTCACCTTTGTCACGCAGGACCGCTGGGGCGGGCTGCCGGTAACCTTGATCCTCGCGACGTTCGGATTGGCGTTCGGTTTCCCGCTCGGAATTTTGGTCGCGCTCGGTCGACGCTCGAAACTACCGGCGATCCGCTCGCTCTGCGTGCTCTATGTCGAGCTGATCCGCGGCGTGCCGCTGATCAGCCTCCTGTTCATGGCGAGCGTGATGTTCCCCCTGTTCATGCCCGACGGCGTCAACATCGATAAATTACTGCGCGCGCAGATCGCCTTCATCCTCTATGCCGGCGCCTACCTTGCGGAAGTGGTGCGCGGCGGCTTGCAGGCGGTGCCGCGCGGACAATATGAGGCCGCCGATGCGCTCGGGCTGTCCTACTGGGAGAAGAACGCGCTGATCGTGCTACCACAGGCGATCCGCCACGTCATCCCCCCGCTGGTCAACACCTTCATCGCCTTCTTCAAGGACACCAGCCTGGTCCTGATCATCGGCATCTTCGATCTCCTGACCACCGCCAAGACCGCGATCGTCGATCCGGCCTGGCAGTCGTTCAGCGTCGAGGTCTACGTGTTCGTCGGCGTGATCTACTTCGTGTTCTGCTTTGCGATGTCGCGCTACAGCCGCGGCCTCGAGGCACAGCGCGGAACCAACTGAGCGATCGGCTCTCGCCAATTCCTGCAAATCCGGTCGGCCGTCATGCCCGGGATGAACCCCGGGTACGACGATCTTTTGGGGCGATCGCCCCTTGCCAAGCCGTCTCGATCCTATTTATGATCATAAAATGGATAAATCGGCTCTCCCCTCCCTGGACCCGTCGCGGCGCGCCTCGATCAAGCGCAAGCGCTCGGACGCGGTTGCCGATCTGATCCGCAGCCACATCTTCCAGGCCGGCTTGCAGCCGAACGACCGGCTGCCGCAGGAGGTTGAGCTGATCGAGATGTTCGGCTGCAGCCGCTCGACCATCCGCGAGGCGCTCAAATCGCTGGAAGTGCAGGGGCTGGTGCAGAACACCACCGGTCCCGGCGGCGGCGCGCGGGTGGCGCCGGTGTCGATCAACCGGATCGTCGGCCTGCTCAGCAACTACTTCTATTTCCAGTCGATCAGCACCGCGCAGATCTACCAGATCCGCCGCCTGATCGAGCCGGAGCTCGCCTTCAGCGTGGTCGGCCACCTCACCGCGGCGCATTTCGCCGCGCTCGACAAGGCGATCGCGGTTCAGGAGCATCATCCCGGCGGCATCGCGGACTGGGAGCACCACCGTCACGCCGAGATCGATTTCCACGACATCCTGATCGAGGCCTGTCCCAATCCGTTGCTCGGCCTGGTCGCCCGCTTCGTCAACGAGGCGATCCGGCATTTGATCGGCAAGCTCGGCGTGCAGGAATTCGCATCCAGCTTCGCCTGCGAGAATATCGAGTTTCACAAGCGCCTGATGGCCGCGTTCCGCTCCGGCAATGCCGCGCGCGCCCGGCGCGTGATGCTCGACCATGTGCTGAGCGCCGAAGCCGTGGTCGTCCCCGCGGAAGACCGCCGCATGGATCTGCCCGTCTTTCACCAGCCGTTGCGGCTCGACTGAACCGCATCGGCTGACTGTTGCATCACGCGTTGGAGGAAACAACAATGGTCACGCGGCGCGAGAATGAATTGTGGAGCTGGTCGGCCGTCGATCTGGCGCGCGCGATCGCGACGCGTGTGATCTCGAGCCGGGAAGCCGTGCAATCCAGCCTCTACCGGATCGCGCAGGTCAATCCGGCATTGAACGCCATCGTGGAGGTGCTCGCCGATGAAGCGCTGGCCGCGGCAGATGCTGCGGATGAAGCGGTGAAATCCGGCGCGGAGCTCGGCGTACTGCATGGCGTGCCGGTCACGATCAAGGTCAATGTCGATCAGCGCGGCCACGCCACCACCAACGGCGTCGTCGCCTTCCGCGACGTCATCGCGACAGAGGACAGCCCGGTGGTCGCGAATTTCCGCAAGGCCGGCGCCGTCATTGTCGGCCGCACCAACACGCCGGCCTTCTCGCACCGCTGGTTCACCAACAACGATCTGCATGGCGCGACCTATAATCCCTGGAGCCGGCGGCTGACGCCGGGCGGCTCCAGCGGCGGCGCGGCATCGGCCGTCGCCTCCGGCATGGGCGCGATCGCACACGGCAATGATTTCGGCGGCTCGATCCGCTATCCCGCCTATGCCTGCGGCGTCGCCGGCCTGCGTCCGACGCCGGGACGAATTCCTTCGTTCAATCCGTCGACGACTTCAGATCGTCCGATCACGGCGCAGATGATGTCGGTGCAGGGGCCGCTCGCGCGCTCGGTCGCCGATCTGCGCACGGGCCTCGCCGCAATGGCGCAGGCGGACGCGCGCGACGGCACATGGCTGCCGGTGCCGCTGCAAGGTGCGCCACTCAAGCGTCCGGTCGGCGTTGCGATCGCGCCGGCGCCGTTCGGCGACGAGGCGCCGGAGGTCAGCGCAGCGGTGCGCGCCGCCGGACGCTGGCTCGCGGAGGCCGGCTTTGCCGTGGAGGAGACCTCGCCGCCGCGGCTCGCGGAGGCCGCCGATCTCTGGCATCGCCTTGTCATCAATGAGGAGCGGCGCGTGCTGGCGCCGATGATCCGCAAGTTCGGCGACGATCGGAGCCGCTACAATCTGGACGGCCATATTGCCTATGCGCCTGAGCTCGACGGCGATCAGGTGCTGGCCTGCTTCGAGCAGCGGCTGGCCATCGTGCGGGCCTGGCAGCTGTTCCAGGAGCGTTGCCCGGTCATCATCCTGCCGGTCTCGGCGCAACTGCCGTTCCGCTTCGATCAGGATCAGGAGGACGCTACCGTCGTGCATGCGTTGCTCGATGCGCAGCGGCCGCTGCTCGCCGTCCCCGCGCTCGGCTTTCCGTCGGTCGTGGTGCCGACGGGGACCGCCGGCGGCGTGCCGGTTGGCGTGCAGGTGATCGCTGGCCGCTTCCGCGAGGATGTCTGTCTCGCGGTCGCCGAGGTGATCGAGGCGCGTGCGTCGACGCTGACGCCGATCGATCCGCGCGACTGAACCAACAACAAAGCACTCAACATAACGGGAGAACACCACGTGACGAATGCACCGATCTGGCAATGGTCCGCCGTCGAGACGGCCGCGGCGATCAGGAACAACGAAGTGACGTCGGAGCATGTGGTTCGTGCCCATCTTGACCGCATGCACGCGGCCAATCCGGCGCTCAACGCCGTTGTCATCGATCTCGGCGCGTCAGCGATGCAGGCCGCCAAGGCCGCCGACGAAGCGCTGGCGGCAAGCAAAGGGAAGGGCGGCGCGGTGGGACCGCTGCATGGCGTGCCGGTCACGATCAAGATCAACATCGACGTCGAGGGCCAGGCCAATTCGAACGGCGTGGTCGCGTTCAAGGACAATATCGCGCCGGGCGACTCGCCGGTAACGGCCAATCTCAAGAAGGCCGGCGCCATCATCATCGGCCTGACCAACACGCCAGAATTCTCGCTGCGCGGCTTCACCGACAATCCGCTGCACGGCTTGACGCGCAATCCCTGGAACGCGGACGTGACCTGCGGCGGATCCTCGGGCGGCGCCGGCGCGTCGATCGCGGCCGGCATCGGCACCATCGCGCATGGCAACGACATCGGCGGCTCGTTACGCTGGCCGGCCCATTGCAACGGCATCGCCACCATCAAGCCGACCCAGGGCCGGATTCCGGCGTTCAATCCCAGCGCCACGGCGGAACGGCCGCTGATGGCGCAGTTCATGTCGTCACAAGGACCGCTGGCGCGCCACGTCGCGGACGTGCGCCTCGGCTTGGAGGTGATGGCGCAGCGCGACCCGCGCGATCCCTGGTACGTGCCGGCGCCATTGACGGGGCCGAAGCCTGCCGCACCGGTCAAGGTCGCGGTCGCAAAGATCCCTGAAGACATGGCGACCGATCGCGGCGTGATTGCGCTTCAGCGCAAGGCGGCCGATCATCTGGCCGACGCGGGCTACGCGGTCAGCGAGGTCGAGGTCCCTGATCTCAACAAGGTCTGGCAGCTCTGGTGCGATCTGATCATGACCGAGACCCGCGTCCTGCAGCAGGACCAGATGCTGGCGACCACGAGTGCCGACTTCCAGAAGACGTTCCGCGGCTTCATGGCGCTGGCCAACCCGCTCGACCAGGCCGGCTACATGAAGGCGATCGCCGAGCGTTCGCGCCACATCAGGAACTGGATGATGTTCCTTGAACAATATCCGCTGGTGCTGATGCCGACCTCGGTGCGCAAGACACCGGAGGTCAATGCCGATCTCGGCGGCGACCAGCGCGTCAAGGAGTTGTTCTGGAACGACCTGCGCTTCATTTCGTCGATGAACGTGCTGGGGCTGCCGGCAGCCGTGGTGCCGGTCGGCCTGCATGAGGGATTGCCGGTCGGCGTCCAGATCGTCGGCTCGCGCTATCGCGAGGACATGTGTCTCGATGCGGCCGAGGCGATCGAGCGCAAGGTCGGCATCCTGGCAAGGCAATTGTGGGAGCGGAGCTGAGGCGATTTCGAAACCATCCAGCACTGCAAGGAACGCCGCGGCGAGATCTCGCCGCGGCGTTCGCATGATCGGCGACGCGCGCGTGTAGGCGCCATGTTCCTCCTCCCGGAATTCTTGCGCGGAATCGCAGAGCGCCATGCCGGCCACGGGGTTGTCGGCGATCCCTGATTGCTTCAGGAGTTCGTCCGAACCATCCGAACCTTTGGGAACGAAATGTCCATCACGAAACGCTCGCCTGTCCTGCTCGCAATTGCGGCCGCGTGTCTCTCCCTTGCCGCCGGCGCTGCTCGCGCGGAGGACGGTGTCCTGCGGGTCGGCATCATCACCGACATGAGCGGGCAATATTCCGACGGCAACGGCCCGGGATCGGTGATCGCGGCGCAAATGGCCGCGGAGGAGATCGGCGGTAAGGTCGGTGGACGCAAGATCGAGATCATTTCGGCCGATCACCAGAACAAGCCCGACGTGGCAACCGGCATCGTGCGCAACTGGATCGACAACAAGGGTGTCGACGTGATCGCCGAAGGCGTCAATTCCGCGGTGGCGCTCGCGATCCAGACCGTGACGCGCGAACGCAAGAAGCTGTTTCTGATCTCGGGCTCCGGCTCATCTGATCTCACCGGCAAGCAGTGTTCGCCGACCAGCGTGCAGTGGACCTACGACACCTATGCCTCCTCGAACGCCACGGCGAAGGCCGTGGTCGCGCGCGGCGGCACGCCCTGGTTCTTCCTCACGGCGGATTACGCGTTCGGCCAGGCGCTGGAGCGCGATGCGAGCAAGGCCGTGACATCGGCCGGCGGCAAGGTGCTCGGCGCCGTCCGTCATCCCTTTGACACCGCAGATTTCTCGTCCTTCCTGCTGCAGGCCCAGTCCTCCGGCGCCAAGATCCTGGCGCTCGCCAATGCCGGCTCCGACTTCCGCAACGCGGTGTCCCAGGCCGACGAGTTCAACATCCGCGCCAGCATGCAGCTCGTCGCGCTGCAGGTGACGCTCACCGACGTGCCCGCGCTCGGCCTGGCGCATGCGCACGATCTGCTGTTCACCGATTCCTTCTATTGGGATCGCACGCCCGAGACCCGCGTCTTCGCCCAGGAATTCTTCAAGCGGCATGGCGCGATGCCGACGGCCTACCAGGCCGGCGTCAACTCGGCGCTGCGGCACTATTTCAAGGCGGTCGCGGCGACCAATTCGGTCGATTCGGAGACCGTGATCGCGCAGATGCGCAAGACCCCGGTCAATGATTTCTTTGCCCAGAATGGCGTGGTGCGCGAGGACGGCCGCATGGTGCACGACATGTATCTGATGCGCATCAAGAAGCCGGAAGAGTCCAAGAGCAAGTGGGATCTCTACGAATATCTCGCGACGGTGCCGGGCGACCAGGCCTTCCGTCCGCTCGATGAAGGCGGCTGCCCCTACCTCGCCAAGGCGCATTAGGACGCCATCGGGATCCGTAGGGTGGGTTAGCGCAGCAAATATTTCGCTTTATCAGAAGTGCAACTCAGTGCTATGGATTGCCTTCGTCTGGGCGCTGCGCATCGTCACGGGTGTTGCGGTGAGATGCGGTGGACGCCGATGTCACGACTGACGAGCGTGACTGAAGCGGATGGTGAAGTCGTGTGGTCCTGACGCCCTGACGGCCGGTGTCTTTTCACAAAACGCTAACGCGTCTTGTGAAGACGGTGACAAGCAAGCCCGGTCTCGCCGGGGAGAGCACGAAGTAAGCCGTAAAGCCATCGCGCAGGGAAAGCCGGAGTTCCCGGTTACACCTGTGGTCCTACCTCCGGTGCTTTTTGTTGCACGGGACCCATGGGTGCGATCGGCAACCGGCTTTCCCTGCGCCCTCTGCAAGAGGAGGGCGGAACGAACTGCAAAGCTCAGGCAGATGATGTCGCGAGAACGCGAGGCTGCGTCCCCACCACGTCTGTCATCGCCGGCTCGACCGGGCGATCCAGTACGCCGCGGCCCCTCTGGAATACTGGATCACCCGCATGCGCGGGGATGACACCGCATTGTTTGACATCTTGAATCGAGAACCATCCTCAGCGTCGTCCTGGCGAAAGCCAGGACCCATTACCCCAAATCTCAATCGTTGCGCGACGCTGGGGCCGCGATCCCATTCATCACGAAATTCGGTGGTTATGGGTCCTGGCTTTCGCCAGGACGACGGCTGTGATGAAATCGAGCACTTCGCGCACATCTTCCACCGCGAACCGTCATGACGACGGCGGCATCACCGTATCCACCTCAAGAGGCAACATGACCAACACCATCGAGGCTCCCGACGGCGGCTACCGCTTCATGCCCGGCGTCAGTCAGTATTCCTGCGGCGTCGGTGCGCTGCCCGGTTATGCCATCGAGCGGGTCAGGTTCTCCGAACCGGTACCCTTGAGCGCAGGGTTTGAACGGATCCACGAGATCATCAGGGACGCGGGCCGTCCGCTGACCGCTTTCGCGGCCTGCGAACTGCGTTCGCCGGCGCCGTTCACCGAGGACGGGTTCAAGGCGTTCAACGAAATCTACATCAAGACGTTGATCGCCTGGGGCGCGATGCGCGACGGCGTCAATCCGGTGGCGCGCAGCAACGTCTGTCCAAAGCTCGATCCGCCCGCCGAGCCGTCGTTCCACGCCTTCTGCTACACGGTGCCGGCGGCGAAGGACGCGCCGACGAGCTTCGTCGTCGCCGGCAGCGGCGAGTCGATCGAGGGCAAGGCCAATTATCGCGATAATACAGTCGCGCTCGGCGATACCAGCCCGGCCGGCATCCTGGCGAAGGCGAAATTCGTGCTTGGCGAGATGGAACGCAGGATGAGCGCGTTCGGCGGTTCCTGGCGCGACACCACCGCGGTGCAGCTCTACACCGTGCATGACGCCTATCCGGTGCTCGAAAGCGAGCTCGGCCGCCGTGGCGTGCTTCGCAACGGCCTGACCTGGCATTTCGACCGGCCGCCGGTGGTTGGACTCGACTATGAAATGGATTGCCGGCGTGTGCAACTCGAACGCGTAGTGTGATGGTTCGGTCGCGTGACGCATCAAAAGCGCGTGTGGGCGCATGTGTAAGCGCGTGCCCTTTCTTGACACGGGTCGCGTCAACCGTTTCCCTTCGCCATCGAAATCAGCGGCTGGGTGAACGCGGGTGCAGAACCAATCTGTGATCAGGCGGCGGGATTTGCTGGCGTTGATCGGGACCATCGCCGGCAGTTCGGCGATGTATCAGGCGATGACGAGCCTCGGCTTCGCATCCGAGTCCGCCTACAAGGGCCCGCTCAAGCTCGCGGGCGACGTGAAGGGCGCTTCGGTGCTGATTCTCGGCGCCGGGCTTGCCGGCATGACGGCGGCGCTGGAACTGCGCAAGGCCGGCTACAAGGTCCAGATCCTCGAATTCAACAACCGCGCCGGCGGCCGCAACTGGTCGATCCGCGGCGGTGACAGCTTTACCGAGCTCGGCGGCTTCAAGCAGACCTGCCAGTTCGAGCAGGGGCTCTATCTCAATCCCGGCCCGTGGCGGATTCCCTATCATCACCGCGGGCTGCTCGATTACTGCCGCCGGCTCAACGTGACGCTGGAACCCTTCATCCAGCTCAACCACAATGCCTATCTGCACGCGACGCGTGCATTCGACGGCAAGCCGCAGCGCTTTCGCAGCATCAAGGCGGATTTCCAGGGCGGAGTGTCGGAGCTGCTCGCGAAAGTCAGCCAGCAGGGCAGGCTCGACGAGTTCGTCAGCAAGGAAGACCAGGAGATCCTGCTGCAGGCGCTGCGCGACTGGGGCGCACTGGATCGCGACTACAAATACAATGCCAATCTCGGCTCCGCCGACGTCCGCGGTTATGCGCGCGATCCCGGTGGCGGCCTGATGGGCGATCCGCTGCCCAGCGATCCGATCTCGCTGCAGGAACTGCTGCGGTCGCGGATGTGGCGCTACGTGCAGAGCTTTGCGCACTACGATTTCCAGACCACGATGTTCCAGCCGGTCGGCGGCATGGACATGATCGGCAAGGCGTTCGCGCGCGAGGTCGGCGACCTCGTCCGCTATAACGCCAAGGTGACGCAGATCCAGCAGAACGGCTCGGGCGTCACCGTGAGCTATGTCGACACCGCCACTCCGTCCGCGGTGCAGCAGGCGACCGCGGAATGGTGCATCTGCACCATTCCGCTGCCGATCCTGAGCCAGCTGCCGCTCGACGTCAGCGGGCCGATGAAGAATGCGATCGATTCCTTGCCCTACGCCGCCTCGGTGAAGGTCGGGCTGCAGTTCAAGCGGCGGTTCTGGGAGGAGGATGAGGCGATCTATGGCGGTATCAGCTACACCGACCTGCCGATCCGGAATATCGGCTATCCGAACTATGGCTTCAACCGCGGCGGCCGCGGCGTCCTGCTCGGCGCCTATTTGTATGAGGGCGCCAATTCCTTCGAGTTCACGGCGATGACGCCAGCCGAGCGGGTCGCCAGCGCGGTCGAGTTCGGCGCCAAGATCCATCCGCAGTACAAGAGCGAGTTCGAGAACGGCGTCGCGGTGGCGTGGCATCGGGTGCCGTTCACGCTCGGCTGCGCCGGTGAATGGACCGAAGCCGGGCGGGCGCGGCATTATCGCAATCTCTGCCAGATCGACGGCCGCATCGCGCTGGCGGGCGAGCACGCTTCGCAGTTGCCGGCCTGGCAGGAGGGCGCAATCCTGTCCGCGCTTGACGCCATTACCCGATTGCACGAACGCGTGGTGAAGACATGATGGTGCGGACAGGAACATCGGTTATCGCGGCGCTGGCAGTGCTGTCGGCGACCGCGGCCCTCGGGCAGGACAGCGGGGTTACCAAGCGCACCTTCTCTTCAGGCTACCGTTTCGTGGAGATGACCGGCGAGGAGCTGTTCGGCAATGTCTGCCAGGGCTGCCACATGCCGGATGCGACGGGCGCAAGCGGCGCCGGCACCTATCCCTCGCTCGCCGGCAACAAGAATCTCGAAACCGGCAGCTATCCGATCTACCTCGTCGTCAACGGCCGCCGCGGCATGCCGGCGTTCGGCGACATGATGACCGATGGTCAAATCGCCGCTGTTGTGAACTATCTGCGGACGCACTTCGGCAACACCTATCAGGACGCGGTGACGACCAAGGACGTCCAGGACGCCCGCCGCTAACCGCTTTGGAGAGAGTTCGATGAAATTCATCGGTATCGCACTGGGCGCCGCGCTGTCGGCGATGGCGGCCGCTGCCTCGGCTGACGTGGTCAGGCATCCGATTCCCAACTCGACATTCCCGATCGCGCAGGCCGTGACGGTCACCGGCAACACCACGACGGTCTATGTCAGCGGCCAGGTGCCGCCGGTCGCCAACAAGGATGCCGATCCGTCGAGCCCGCAGGCCTATGGCGACACCAAGACCCAGACCGTCGGCGTGCTCAGCCGGATCAAGGCCATTCTCGAAGGCCAGGGGCTTGGCATGGGCGACGTCGTCAAGATGCAGGTGTTCCTGGTGCACAACACGGCAGCGCCGATGGACTTCAAGGCCTTCATGGAGGGCTACACCCAGTTCTTCGGCGGCAGCCAGCCGAACCTGCCGGCGCGCTCGGTGGTCGGCGTCGCCGCGCTCGCCAATCCCGGCTTCCTGGTCGAGATCGAGGTGATTGCGGCCAAGGAGGCTAAATAAGGACACCAAATAAGGACTCCAAATAGCGTGCGCGAAAGCGCGGAGCATGCGCGCGGAAATTGAAGGGCTCGGCGCCTTGCCAAAGCGCGTGCCGCCTGTCTGAATTCATCTCCAATCAGGTGGTGGAATTCTGGGAGAGCACGATGTCGCACAAGGCCCGAAACATGGTTCGATCGCTGCTGATGTCGGTAGCGTTCGCTCCGCTCCTGCTCGCGTCCGGCGCCAGCGCGCAGGGACTGACCGAGCAGCAGCAATTTGCCCGCGGCATCTACCAGGAACTGGTCGAGATCAACACGACCACCGCGACCGGCGATACGCAGAAGGCGGCGGAGGCGATGGGCGCGCGGCTGCGTGCGGCGGGCTTCCCCGAGGGCGACGTGCATGTGTTCTCGCCCGCACCGCACAAGGGCAATCTGGTGGCGCGGCTGCACGGCTCCGGCGCGCGCAAACCGATCTTGCTGGTCGCCCATATCGACGTTGTGCCTGCCAATCGCGAGGACTGGTCGGTCGATCCGTTCAAGCTCACCGAGCAGGACGGCTATTTCTACGGCCGCGGCTCGAGCGACGACAAATACATGGCGTCGGCCTTCATCACCAACCTGATCCGCTACAAGAAGGAGGGCTACAAGCCGGACCGCGACATCATCGTCGCGCTCGAGACCGACGAGGAGATCCTCGATGCCAACGGTCTCGGCATGCAGTGGCTGATCAAGAACCACCGCGACCTGATCGACGCCGAGTTCGCGCTCAACGAAGGCGGCGGCGTCGGCCTGAAGAACGGCAAGGCGATCCGCAACAGCGTGCAGACCAGCGAGAAGGTCTCGATCGGCTACCAGCTCACCGTGAAGGATCGCGGTGGCCATAGCTCGCTGCCGCGCAAGGACAACGCGATCTATCGGCTCGCCGAAGGTCTCGTGCGGCTCTCCAACTACGACTTCCCGATGAATCTCAACGAAACCACGCGGATCTATTTCACGAAGACCGCCGAGGTCGACAAGTCGCATGCCGACGATATCAAGGCAATCCTGGCGCAGCAGCCCGACCCGGCGGCGCTGGCGCGATTGTCGGAAAATCCCGGCTACAACGCGCAGCTTCGCACCACCTGCGTTGCGACCATGCTGGAGGGTGGCCACGCCATCAATGCGCTGCCGCAGCTGGCAACCGCCAAGGTGAATTGCCGGATCCTGCCCGGCGAGCCGGTCGAAGGCGTTCAGGCGACCATCGAGCGCGTGCTCGCCGACAAGCAGATCGAAGTGACCCCGACCGGCAAAGCCGTGCTGAGCCCGCCATCGCCGTTGAACGAAGAGATCATGGGATCGGTCGAGAAGCTGTCGAAGGAGTTCTGGCCGAATGCGGAAATCGTCCCCGTGATGAGCACCGGCGCCACCGACGGCAGCTATCTGCGCAATGCCGGGATTCCGACCTACGGTCATTCCGGGCTCGGCGCCGATGTCGATGACAACAGGAACCATGGCAAGGACGAGCGCGTGCTCGTCAAGTCGTTCTACGAGGGCGAGGAGTATCTCTATCGCCTGGTCAAGATGCTCGCCGGCGGGAAATGATGGCTGACAGCAAGGCAAAGACACGGGTTGCGGTCGCGGGCCTCGGCGCGATCGGCGCCAACGTCGTCAAAGCGCTCGATCAGGGTATCGAGGGCCTGACGCTGGTTGCGGTCTCCGCGAACAGCCCGGACAAGCACCGCGGCTGGGTCGAAGGTCTCAAGTCTGCGGCGAAGTTGGTGCCGATCGAGCAGCTGGCCCAGGTCGCCGACATCGTGGTCGAGTGCGCGCCGAGCAAGCTGGTGCGCGCGATCGTGGCGCCGGTGGTCGAGCGCGGCAAGACCGCGGTCGTGCTCAGCGTCGGCGCGCTGTTGCAGAATGAAGACCTGGTCGACCTCGCGAAGGCGCATGGCGGCCAGATCATCGTGCCGACCGGCGCGCTGATCGGGCTCGATGCCGTGACTGCGGCCGCGGTCGGGACCATTCATTCGGCGAAGCTGGTGACGCGGAAGCCGGTCGCGGGCCTCGTCGGCGCGCCGCATCTGGTCGAGAACAACATCCGGATCGATGACATCACCGAGCCGCTGCGCATCTTCGAGGGCAGCGCGCGCGATGCGGCAAAGGGCTTTCCGGCCAATCTCAACGTCGCGGTGGCGCTGTCGCTCGCCGGCATCGGCCCCGATCGCACCCGGGTCGAGATCTGGGCGGATCCGACGGTGACGCGCAACACCCACCGAATCGAGGTCGATTCCGATTCCGCGCGGTTCTCGATGATGATCGAGAACATCCCCTCGGACAATCCGAAGACCGGCCGCATCACGGCGCTGTCGGTGATCGCCTGCCTGCGCAAGCTGCGCGCGTCGTTGCGGATCGGAACCTGATGAAGATCGGGCCCGACGATCTCTTCCTGATCATCGACGTGCAGAACGATTTCTGCCCCGGCGGCGCGCTGGCGGTGGCCGACGGCGATGCCGTTGTGCCTGTCGTCAACCGGCTCGCCGCGCACTTCGATCACGTCGTGCTGACCCAGGACTGGCATCCGGCGGGGCACAGCTCGTTTGCGACCTCGCATCCAGGTGCGGTGCCGTTTTCCTCGATCACCATGCCCTATGGGCCGCAGACGCTGTGGCCGGATCATTGCATCCAGGGCACGGCCGGCGCCGCATTTCATCCCGACCTCGCAACCGATCGGGCCGAGCTCGTGATCCGCAAGGGGTTCCGTGGCGCGATCGATTCCTATTCGGCGTTCTTCGAGAACGACCGCAAGACGCCGACCGGGCTCGCCGGCTATCTGCGCGAGCGCGGCCTCAAGCGCGTCGTGATGGCCGGGCTCGCCACCGATTTTTGCGTGCAGTATTCGGCGCTCGACGCGCGGCGGCTCAGCTTCGAGACCACGGTCGTGCTGCCGGGCTGCCGCGCCATTGATCTCGGCGGTTCGCTTGCTGCCGCCACGGCGGCGATGCGCGAGGCCGGCGTGGCGCTTGTCGAGGAGATTCCCTGAGCGTGGCCGGGTCGGGGCAAAAACCATTGTTTTGACTGGCCTTTTGTTCTAATCCCCAGCCGTTGATGATCACGCCAGCGGAGCTTTCGTGTCGGGACAGGTTTTGCGGATAGGGACGCGCAAGAGCGCGATGGCGCTCGCGCAGACGGACGAGGTCGCGCGGCTGCTGCGCGCCTCGGCGCCGGACCTTGCCGTCGAAATCGTCAGGTTCGAGACCCGCGGCGACCAGGACCAGACCAGCAAGCTGTTGCGTCACGGCGGCAAGGGCGGCGCCTTCGTCGCCGAGATCCGCGAAGCCATGCGTGCCGGCACTCTGCAGGCTGCAATGCACTCGCTGAAGGACGTGCCGGGCAATGAGGAGACGCCGGGGCTCGTCCTCGCCGCGATGCTGGCGCGCGATGCCGCCAATGACAGCCTCGTGTTGCGGCCGGGCCTGACGCTGGATGCGTTTCGCGCCTCGCGCGGCAAGGGCTTCATGATCGGCACCAATGCCGTGCGCCGCGCCGCCTATCTGCGGAGGCTGTTTCCGGAGGCGACGGTCATTCATTTCCGCGGTGCCGCCGACACGCGAATTGCAAAACTAGATCGCGGCGCCAAGCAGCGGCTGCCCGATGGCGGCGAGGTGGGGCCGGCGGATGCGCTGGTGATGGCGCGCTCCGGTCTCGAGCGCATCGGCATGACCGCGCGCATCGCACATGATTTCTCCGTCGACGAGATGCTGCCGGCGGTCGGTCAGGGCATCGTCGCGGTCGAATGCGTCGCGACCGACTGGGCGACGCGTGCGCGGCTTGCCGGGATCGACAACGCGCAGTCGCGGCTTGCGGCCGAGGCCGAGCGCGAGGTGCTGTGGGTGCTCAACGGCCATTGCAATTCGCCGATCGCCGGCCACGCCACGCTCGCTGGAAACGAGATGACGCTGCGCGCCTCGGTGCTCGACGAGGCCGGTGCCGGCTTCATCGAGGTGACGCGGCGCGGGCCGGCGGACCGGCCGCGCGAGCTCGGCCGCGCCGTCGGGATGGAGCTGCTTGCGAAGGGCGCCGCCGAGATCATCGCCCGGACCCGGGTCGACGAATAGCGTCCGCCGTCGTCGCGATCGATTTCTCAGGCGATGTCGGCGAAATCGCCGTGCCGGCCCTTGCCCGCCGCGAAGCGGCGTGCGCCGGCCTCGGTCTCCCCGCTCGCAACCGTCGCAAGCCCGAGACGAAACTCGTTCAGCGTGGCCTGGTCCCAGCCGAGCTCCCATTGCTCGATCGCGGAGAGCCGGTCGCTGCGCAACGCTGCCTGCGGCAGGCGGCACAGATCATGGGCGAGGCTGCGCGCCTCAGTGAGCGCCGTGCCGGGTGCGACCACGCGGTTGGCGAGCCCGATCCGTCCAGCCTCCTCGCCGGAGACGCCGCGTCCGGTGAGGATCATGTCCATCGCGCGGCTGTGCCCGATCAGCCGCGGCAGTCGTACGGTGCCGAGATCCATCAACGGCACGCCGAAGCGCCGGCAATAGACGCCGAAGGTGGCATCGCGCGCGGCGACCCGGAGATCGCACCAGATCGCAAGCTCGAGCCCGCCCGCCACGGCCGGCCCCTCGACTGCGGCGATCACCGGCTTCGACAGCTTCATCCGCGTCGGGCCCATCGGGCCGTTGCCGTTCTCGACACGGTGGCCGCGATGGCCGGCCGCGGTGCGCTTCAGGTCGAAGCCCGCGCAGAACGCGCCGCCCGCGCCGGTCAGGATCGCGACCGACAGCGACGGATCGCGATCGAAGGTGCGAAACGCCTGTGCCAGCCCCTGCGCGGTCTCCGGATTGACCGCGTTGCGCGCCTCGTCATAGCGGTCGATGGTCACGATCGCGATGGCCTGCTCGGTTCGATATTTGACGGTCGGGTGGTCCAGCATGCTCGGTTCTCGGTCCGCAGTGTTGGAGTGGATCAGCGGGCGCCAGTGCGGCTCTCGATGATCGCAGCCAAGTTCTGGTGAAAATGCCTGATCGCGCCTTCGAACAGGCCGAAGGTGAAGTGGGCATTCGCCCGGGTTGCGAGCCCGCGCTGCGCGGCGCAGGCCATCTCGCGATCTTCGGCCGCGCCAGCGGTGACGAAGTCGCGTCCCTGGGCGACCGCGGCGCGGCCGTCTTCCGCGGCGGTCTGGTTCGATAGCGTGTAGGTGACGAGCCGGGTGCGATCCGCGGCGAGCGGCTCGAGCACCGTCATCAACCGGTTGGTCGGGAAGGTCGACAGCATCACGTTCGGAAACAGGTGATAGACATGCGTCAGCATGCCGGTCGTCTTGCGCTCGCCCGGCGGCACATTGCGCAGTTTCTCGATGCGCCGATAGGGGAAGCTGATCCGGCTGTTGCGGCCGAAGGCTTCGATCACGTTGAGATTGTCGTATTGCAGCGGATAGAACGTATCCTGGTGCGTCGATCGGATGTGGTAGCCTTCGAGAAACCCTTCAGCGACGATCTTCCAGTTGGCCTCGACCTCCTGCGTCGTGGTCGCGTAGAGCTTCCAGTCGTCACCGAACAGCGCTGGCAAGTCGCCGGCGTCTGACGTTGCGGCGGGATCGTCCTGCGAAATGAACACCAGGCCGTCGCGCTCGATGCAGGTGAGCGGCACGAGGCCATGCGTGCTCCTGTCGAGGCCGGGAAAGCCGTGGTCATCGGGGATGCCGCGGAGCCGGCCGTCGAGGCCGTAGGTCCAGCCGTGATAACGGCAGGTCAACGCCTTCCGGCAGCCGGCGCCGTCCACCAACTGCACGCCGCGGTGACGGCATGCATTGCGGAAGGCGCGCGCGACGCCATCAGCGCCGCGGATCGCGACAACGGGCGTCATCGCCGCGTCGCGCGCGACACAGGCGCCGATCTCGGCGAGCGCAGCCGACGGGCAGAACGGCGTCAGCGTGCGGCGGAACACATGTTCGATCTCGGCCGCGAAGCGATCCTGCGACAGATAATGCGCGACGGGTTCATGCCAGACGCCGTCGCTGAGATCGGTCGATTTGGCGTCGATATGCCTGAGGATGCGGTCGACGATGGATGCTTCGTCCGCGAGCTGTGTCGTCATTGCCGTCCTCCCGCTCGGTCGGCCGGGCTTGCCGCCGGTCCGCTTCGAGCGACAGGATTTCGTATTGCGCCCCACGCGACAAGCGAAACGAGCCGGGTTCGGATGAATGACATTCATCCGAACTTACTTTTCGCGCGACATCGACGGGGGCCGGCCGCTAGGATCGGCTGATGAGCAGGAACAACCCGAGGCCGCCGGGGCGCCGGCCACCGTCGCAGGGGAGGGACGATCTCGCCGCAGCGAGCCTTCGGCCGGCGCATTTGCTGGCACTGCAGGCGTTCGATGTCGCGGTCAGGCTCGGCAGCTTCAAGGAGGCGGCCGGCGTGCTCAACGTCAGCGCCTCGGCTATCAGCCACCGTATCCGCAATCTCGAAGTCCATCTCGGCGTCGCGCTGTTTCACCGCGCCCATCGCGTGGTTCGACCGACGCACGCCGGCGAGAGACTGGCCGCTGCGACCGGCCGCGCCTTCGCGCTGCTGGCGCAGGCGGAGTCGGCAGTCGAGGCGGCTGGCCAGCACCGGCTGCGGCTGAAGGTGCTGCCGCAATTCGCGTCGGCGTGGCTGATCCCGCGCCTGTCCTCGTTCCTCACCCAGCATTCCGGGATCGATCTCGCGATCGAGACCTCGAACCGGAATGTCGATTTCGAGACCGAGGCGTTCGATGCCGGCATCAGCTTCGGCCCCGACAAGCCCGAAGCCGTCGTCGCAAATCGCCTGATGGAGGTGAGGACCGTTCCGGTCGGTGCGCCGGCGCTGGCGCGGCGGTTGAAGCTGCGCACCGCAGGCGACCTTGGCCGCGCCGCGCTGATCCATGTGACGACATTCCCCGCAGCCTGGCCGCTCTGGTTCAGGCATGCCGGCGAGCCTGTGCCGCCCGCGACGCGCGCGATCTCGGTCGACAGCTTTGTGGCCGCGCTGCAGGCTGCCGAACGCGGCGCCGGCGTCGCGCTCGCGCTCGAACCCTTCATCGGGGAAAGTGAGCGGCGCGGTACGATCCGCCGGCTCTTGCCGGTCGGTCATGTGACCGGCAGTTATTGGCTGGTTCATCCGCCGGGCGCGCAGCGCAATCGCGCGCTGCAGACATTCAAGAAGTGGCTGTTGGCCGAGCTCGCGAAGCCCGATTAGCGCTTCGGTTCTGATTCAATCAGTACCGAAGCTCTCTTATTTTGACGCGTTCTCTTCACGCGAACCGGTGTCCACTTCGCTCGAAAACGCTCTCGCTCGCAACGGCCAGCTGCCGATGATGCAGAAGCGGGATGCGCTGTCGGCTTGCTTGAACAGCGCGATGCGGTCGATCGCGAGCGTCGCAAGGTCGATCGCGGCGAACCGCTCGCGCAGCCGCGCCACGATCGGGCCCCGCCGCTCCTCGCTCAGCCGTCCGGTCAGGGTCATGTGGAAGCGGAATTCCTCCATGACATAAGGATAGCCCCAGCGATCGAGATAGTCGCGCTGCCGCTCCGTGAGCCGTTGGGGCCTGCGCCGCGCGCGATCGTCCGGCGTCAGCGGCGCACGGAACGTGTCGAATTCGGTGACGCAATCGGCGGCGAGCTGTTGCAGATCATCGGAGCGGCTCGCCGGGATCACGGCGATGAAGCCGCTGATGGCATCGACAACAGGTTCGATCACCGGAATGCGCCGCGCGCGGTCGGCGAACGCCGCGCAGGCATCGAGGAGCTCGGACTCGTTCCTGCCATAGGCAAGCGCAGCGGGTGCCTTGAGCGTCGCGTGAAAGCCGTATTTGCGCGGATCTTCCGTCACCTCGCGCCAGTCGGGCGCAACGCCATCGGGAAACGGCAGGTCGTCGCCTGACACGGCATCGTAGCCGAGCAGCGCCGAACCGAAGCGGTGCAGGGCGCTGTCGGGTGACGGCGCATAATAGATCGCGTAGCGCGGGGTGTTGGCCATGGCGGCAGAATAGGTCCTGACTATGCTGCCGCAACCGTCTTGCGCGGTGCGAGCGAATGAACGAGGCAGCTCGCGTCCGCCAGATGCACCAGCCGTCCGGCTGATATCACGGCGACGATGCGCGGCCGCAGCGGCGCCGTGTCGTCGACGACGATGATGTCGGCGCGGCGGCCGGCGGCGATCACGCCGCGATCGGCAAGCCCTGCCGCGCGTGCCGGTGCCGACGAGATCAGGTCCCAGGCCTTGGTGAGCGGCAGGATGCCATCGGCGGCGAGGCGGAACGCGGCGAGCCGTTGTGCCGGATAATAGTAGTCCGACGCCAGCACCGAGCAGAGGCCCTGTGCGATCATGTCGGATGCCTTGGTCCAGCCGGTGTGGCTGCCGCCGCGCACCACGTTCGGAGCGCCGAATACGATGAAGTCGCCCGCGGCCGCGGCATCGCGCGCTGTCTCTTCATTGACAGGGAATTCGGCGATCGTGGCGCCGAGCGCGCGAAACTCCTGGCGCATCGCCGGGCTGTTGTCGTCATGCGAGAGCATCCGAATGTTCGCCGCGCGCGCAGCAGCAGCCAGTCGCGCGATCGAGGCGGGTACCTCGGGACGGCGCGCCACGATCCGATCGAGCATGCCGTTGACGGCTTCGATGGAGAGCCCGGTGCGTTCGGCCAGCTGGTTGCGCTTCTTCGGCTTGACGTTGCTGTGGTCGTTGAAGGCGAACAGGTCGATGCGGCCTTCGGTGAGCCATTGAATGATCTCAGCCTCGGCCTCGAGATTGTGGGTCTCGTGACGCAGGTGGAAGCGCGTATCGGCGGCGAGCTGCGGCCGCAGCGCCTCGATCGCATTGAGCAGCTTGCGCGCATTGTCCGCGCTGCGCAGGCCGGGCTCCCACGACCAGGTCGTGCCATGGAAGACGGTGGTGATGCCGTTGGCGATCGCCTGCCGGTCGCTGTCAACGAGCGCCACGTCGGTCGGGAAATCGACGCCGGGGCGCGGCATCATCTGCCGCTCGAACGCATCGCCGTGCAGGTCGATGATGCCGGGCAGCACCAGCAGGCCGCCGGCATTGATGTGGAGCGCGGCGCGGCCCTGTTCGGCGTCGAGCGCGCCGATGTCGCGGCCTGAGGTCCGCAGCGAGGTCTCGACCAAGGCACCGTCAACCAGCGTGCGTCCGCCCTCGATGAAAATGTCCGTCACGATACGGGGCTCCGTTATTGATTCTGTGATTGGGATACGGCCTCGGCCTCATACTTGTCGAGGAATTCCTCGACCGCGAGCTTGCGGAAGTCGGGCAGGACACGACGAAGTGTTTCGTGATCCCAGTCCCACCACGCGAGCGCTGTCAGGCGATCCGCTGCTGTCTCGGAGAAGCGCCGCTTGACCGGCCGCGCCGGATTACCGGCAACGATGGTGTAGGCGGGCACATCCTTGGTCACGATCGCGCCTGCAGCGACGACAGCGCCGGTTCCGACGTTCCGGCCCGGCAGCAGGATCGCACCGTGACCGATCCAGACGTCATGGCCGATATGCACGTGATGCGCACGTCGCCAGTTGAAGAAGTCGGTGTCGTCGCTTTCTCCGGGAAAATAGGTGCTGGCGCGGTAGGTGAAATGCGCCTGCGTCGCACGATGCATCGGGTGGTTGCCGGGATTGATGCGGGTCATCGCCGCGATCGAGCAGAACTTGCCGATCGAGGTGTAGGTGATCTGGCTGTCGTTCACGACGTAGGAATAGTCGTCCATGCTGACTTCAAGCAGGATCGCGCGCGCGCCGACCTCGGTATACTTGCCGAGCTTGCTCTCGCGCACCGACGCAGTCGGGTCGATCGTCGGCACAACCGAGAGTGTTTTTCCGGCCATCAGGGCCTCCGCAAAACTTGTAAATCTTTGGTTTCCGGGGAGATGCAGGCTCGTCATCGGGATGCTTGATGACAGCATCATGACGTTGCGATGACGTCAAACGAACGGCAGGGAAGGGGTGTGGACGATCGCCGCACTGCAACGTCACGTCACATAACTGTCAAGCACCGGGGATAGCGATGGCCCAACGCGACGCGGTTGGAGCATTGCATGCTGGTGGTGGAAGGTTTGACGTGCCGGTTCGGCACAAAAGCCGCAGTCGATAACGCATCCTTTTCGATCGCGCCGGGCAGCTTTGTCGGCGTGATCGGCCGCTCCGGTGCCGGCAAGTCGACGTTGCTGCGGATGATCAACCGTCTCGCCGATCCGACCTCCGGCCGTATCCTGTTCGAAGGCACTGACGTGACCGCGCTGCGCGGCAAGGCGCTGCGGCAGTGGCGGGCGCGCTCGGCGATGATCTTCCAGCAATTCAATCTCGTCGGCCGCCTCGACGTGCTGACCAACGTTCTGATGGGCCGGCTCGCGCAGATCCCGTCCTGGCGTTCGCTGGCGCAGGTCTGGCCGGAGCAGGACAGGGCGCTTGCGCTGTCCGCGCTCGAGCAGTTCGACATCGCCCAGCTCGCGGCGCAGCGCGCCGATCAGCTCTCCGGCGGCCAGCAGCAGCGGGTCGCGATTGCCCGCGCGCTGGTGCAGGAGCCCGACATCATTCTTGCCGACGAGCCGATCGCTTCGCTCGATCCGCGCAACACCAAGATCGTGATGGACGCGCTGCTGCGCATCAACAAGCATTTCGGCATCACGGTGCTCTGCAACCTGCATTCCCTCGACCTGGCGCGAACCTATTGCGATCGCCTGATCGGCATGGCGGCGGGTCGCGTAGTGTTCGACGGCGCCCCCGCGGCGCTGACCGACCATATTGCCCGCGAGCTCTACGACCTCGAGGCCAATGACGTCATGGGCGCGGCACCGCTGCCCGTGCCCGACGGCGCAACTGCTCCGGCGCTCGGCACCGCTGCCGCGGCCTGAGCGGCGCATTTTCGAAAACAGGGCAACCGGGCATTTCGCCCGGCCAACAGGCGTAACTACCAAAGAGGGGTAACATGATCACTCGTCGTATCATTCTGGCCGGCGCCGCCGCGCTGGCATTCGCAGGATCGGCTTCGGCCGAGGACTGGAAGACCAAGTATCCGGAGATCACCTTCGCGGTGATTCCCGCCGAAAACGGCTCCGGCGTTACCGAGCGCTACGGTCCGCTCACCGAATATCTGTCGAAGGAACTCGGCATCAAGGTGACCCTGCGCGTCGCCAACGACTACGCAGCCGTCATCGAGGGCCAGCGCGCCGGCAACATCCACATCGGTTACTACGGTCCGGCGTCGTTCGCCCGCGCCCGGCTCACCGGCGTCAAGACCGACGCGTTCGTGATCGACGTCAATGCCGACGGTTCGAAGGGCTATTATTCGGTGTTCTACGTGCTCGCCAAGAGCCCGTACCAGAAGGTCGAAGACCTCAAGGGCAAGAATATCGGCCTGGTCGATCCCAATTCGACCTCCGGCAACAACATGCCGCGTTTCAAGCTGAACCAGATGGGGATCGATCCGGAGACCTACTTCTCCAAGGTCGTCTTCACCGGCAGCCACGAGAACGCCGTGCTGGCGCTGGCGCAGGGCACCGTCGACGTCGCCGCCAACTGGTGGAATGCCGACGACGATTCCAACCTGACCCGCATGCTCGCCAAGAACATGGTGAAATCGAGCGACGGCACGCCGCTGAAGAAGGAAGACTTCCGCGTCATCGTGAAGTCCGACCTGATCATCAACTCGCCCTACGCCTATCTCGAGAGCCTTCCCGACGACATGAAGGCGAAGATCAAGCAGGCCTTCCTCGACATGCCGACGAAGGATCCGGAAGCCTTCAAGAAGCTGTCCGACGGCAAGAACCGTCCGTGGCAGCCGGTCACGAACGCCGACTACGACAAGACCATCGAGCTGATCAAGTTCGTCGACGCTCTGCGCAAGAAGGGCTCCTGATCGCACGTCGCCGCTGAATTGGGCCGGGTTTCGACAACCCGGCCCTTTTCGTTCACCCCTCGAGCAGACTGGCCCGCATCGATGGCGACCGCCATTTCCATCCTTCCAGCGCAGCAATTGGCGACGCTGAACGATGCCTATCGCAAGGCGGTCGCGCGCAAGCGGCTGAAGGCGACGGTGGCGGCCGCCGTATTCTGCGCGGCGCTGTTTATCGCGGCACTCGGCGCCGACGTGAACCTGCATACGTTCTTCACCTATTTCGGCAACTTCGTCAGCTATTTCGACCGCATCCTGACGCTGGATTCCGGTGCGCGGGTCTGGACCGATCCAGTGGAATGGTTCTGGGGCCTGAAGAAATGGCTGCGGCTGCTCGGTGAGACCCTCCTGATCAGCTATGTCGGCACCTTGACCGGTGCTGTGTTTGCCTTTGCGCTGAATTTCTTTGCCGCCCAGAACACCTCGCCGGGCCCGTGGGTGCGCTTTACCGTCCGTCGCCTGCTCGAAATCGCCCGCACCGTGCCGGGCATCGTGTTCGCGCTGATCTTCGTGATCGCGTTCGGCCTCGGGCCGATGGCCGGCGTGCTGGCGATCGCGATCCACACCACCGGGGCGCTCGGCAAGCTGTTCGCCGAGATCGTCGAGAATGCCGACATGAAGCCGGTCGAAGGCATCCGCTCCACCGGCGCGAGCTGGCTGTCCTGCATGCGCTTTGCCATCCTGCCGCAGGTCTCGGCGGGCTACGCCAGCTACGCGCTGCTGCGCTTCGAGGTCAACGTCCGCGAGGCGTCGGTGATGGGCTTCGTCGGCGCCGGCGGCATCGGCCAGGAGCTCGTGGTCGCGATCCGCAAGTTCTACTATTCCGACGTCAGCGCGATCCTCGTCACCATCATCGTCACCGTCTTCATCATCGACATCTCGACCGGCTGGCTGCGCGGCCGGCTGTTCGGCAAGGAGACGCGGCGATGAGCCAGCTGCCGAAGCCGGACACCGCGGAATTGCGTGCGAAATACCCCGGCGTGTTCGAACGCCCCGCGTCGGCGCGGCTGGCGATGCCGGCCACGATCGTGGCAGCGCTCGCGATCTTTGCATACGGCCTGGTCGATCTCGACTTCTCGCCGTCCAGGCTGATCTCGGGAATGAGCCAACTCGGCTGGATCACCATGATGATGATCCCGCCGAATCCCGGCGCGTCGTTCCCGCTCTACATGCAGGCGCTCGGCGAGACGCTGTCGATCGCGCTGCTCGGCACCACGCTTGCGGCGCTGCTGGCGCTGCCGGTCAGCCTCTTGGCGGCGCGCAACATCATCCCCTCCAACCTGATCCGCTTTCCGGTGCGCCGCTTCCTGGATTCGATCCGCGGCGTCGATACGCTGATCTGGGCGCTGGTCTGGATCAACGTCGTCGGTCTCGGCCCGTTCGCCGGCGTGCTGGCGATCATGGTCTCCGACTTCGGCGCGTTCGGAAAGCTGTTCTCGGAGGCGATCGAGGCCGCGGACCGCAAGCAGGTCGAGGGCATCCGCGCCTCCGGCGGCAACGCGCTGCACGAAATCCGCTTCGGCCTGCTGCCGCAGGTGCTGCCCGTGATCGCCGGGCAGGTGCTCTACTTCATCGAGTCGAACACGCGGTCGGCCACCATCATCGGCATCGTCGGCGCCGGCGGCATCGGGCTGCAACTCGCCGAGCAGATCCGCGTGCTGGAATGGCAGAAGGTGTCGTTCCTGATCCTGATGATCCTGATTGCGGTCGCCGCGATCGATTTCATCTCGAGCAAGCTGCGCTTTGCCATCATCGGGCAACGGGCAGTGGTGTAGCCGCGCGCTCAATCCTTCGCCCCTTGTGGGAGAAGGTGGCGTAGGCGGCCTTTGGCCGCCGTCTTCTAGAAGGACGCCGATGCCTTGGCATCGGCTACGGCGCCGGACGAGGGGTCTCTCTCCACGAGTTCAAATGACAGAGTTGGACTCGCGGAGAGATACCTCTCACCCGGATCGCATCTGGCGATGCGATCCGACCTCTCCCACAAGGGGAGAGGTGCACCGTCAGTGTGGCGGCACACTCAGCTATTCTCGACCAGGAACTCCACGCGCTCGGCGGCGAAGCGCGAGCGCTTGGTCACCAGCGGGTGGTCCAGCATATCGACGTCGGTCGCGTCGACCACCAGCACCGGCCGGCCCAGCGGCAGATCGAGCCGAGCGGCGTCGGTCGCATCGGCAATCGCCGCGGTGATCCGGGTCGAGGCGCGGTGGTAATCCTTCACGCCGTAGTGCCCGAGCAGCTTGGTCATCGAACGAACGTCGGCGAACACGCTGCCGGCATCGGGAAAGCGCTCGGCCGACAGCCAGGTGGTGGAAACGCAGATCGGCGTCCGGTCCGCGAGCCGCACCGCCTCGATCCGGATCAGCGGCGCACCGATCTTCAGGCCGAGCTCGCGCGCGATCTCGCGGTTGGCGACATCGCTGCCTGCATCGATCAGCTGGCCGCGCGGCTCGTGACCGCCGGCGCCGACGATCTCGGAGAATCGCGTGCGCGAGCGCAGCGGATAGGCAAGGCGCTGAGCCTCGACATAGGTGCCGCTGCCGCGCTCGGCGCGCACCAGGCCGCGCTCCGCCAATGCGGCGAGCGCCCGCCGCACGGTGTGGCGGTTGACCCGGTAAGTCTCGGCGATCTCCATCTCGCCGGGCAGCTTTTCGCCCGCAGCAAAGCGGCCGTCGGCGATGCCGCGCTCGATGCCGTCAGCGACCTGCCGCCACAAGGCGACGCCGGAACTTTCCTGCATGCTCATGGCGCGGTGATACCAGAAATCTTCGGTTTGTCACGAAACAGTCATGGCGCTCGGCTATCAAGTTGTCTATTATCATAGACAACTTGATGCAAGCAAGGTTGCCCATGAATTCGACCATGAGTTCGACCGGACCAGACAGCAAACAGGCCCAGCGCAAGGCCGCGATGACGGTGCTGGCGCACTCCGGCGTGGCCGACATCGCAGGCAGGCTCGCGGCGATCGCGGTGCCCACGCATGAAAACCTGCGCGAGCCGGAGAATGGCCTCGTGATGATGCGCGGGCGGATCGGCGGTGACGGTGCGCCGTTCAACCTCGGCGAGGCGACGGTGTCGCGCGCTGCGGTGCGGCTTGCGACCGGCGAGGTGGGCTTCGGCTACACGCTCGGCCGCGATGCGCGGAAGGCGCAGATGATCGCGCTGTGCGACGCCATGGTGCAATCGGCGGAGCTGTCCGGCGAGGTCGAAGCCAAGGTGATCGCGCCGCTGCGTGTTGCCATGAATGCCGAACGCGCCCGCAAGGCCGCGGAGACCGCGGCGACGCGGGTTGATTTCTACACGATGGTACGCGGTGAGGGATGATGCAATGACGACGATTGCCGAAATGCCCGCAGGCTTCGCCGACAAGGTGCTGTCGGCGCAATCCACGTTCCGCTCCGTGATGGATGCGATGGCGCGCCCGGGCAGCGTGCAGCGCGTCGCCGCAAGCGTCGGAACGCCCGCCGGCATGATGCGCGGCGCGGCCGCGATCGCGCTGACGCTGTTCGATCACGATACGCCGATCTGGCTCGATGCCGCGATGTCGGCGACGCCTGATGTCGCCCGCTGGCTGAAGTTCCACGCCAGCGCGCCGGTGGTTACGGATTCCGCGATCGCGAGCTTCGCGCTGATCGGCGATGCGGCGAACCTGCCGGCGCTCGAGCGTTTCGCGTTCGGCAGCAGCGAATATCCTGACCGGTCGACCACGCTGATCCTGCAGGTCGACAGCCTGACGCAGGGCCCGGCCTTCGAGCTGAAGGGGCCCGGCATCGACGGCAGCGCGCTGTTGCAGGCGATGATCAAGCCGCGCGACCTGTTCCAGCGGCTGTCGATCAATGAAGCGCTGTTCCCGCGCGGCATCGACGTCGTGCTGGTCCATGACGACAACATTGTCGCGATCCCGCGCACCACGCGGCTGATCGCAAGCGGAGTGTGAGCGATGTATGTAGCCGTCAAGGGAGGCGAGCGCGCCATCGAGAACGCCCATCGGCTGCTGGCGCATGAGCGGCGCGGCGATCGCGATGTACCCGAGGTGACGCTGGCGCAGATCTCCGAGCAGCTCGCGCTCGGTGTCGACCGCGTGATGACCGAAGGTTCGCTTTACGACCGCGAGCTTGCGGCGCTCGCGATCAAGCAGGCGCGCGGCGACATGATCGAGGCGATCTTCCTGGTTCGCGCCTTCCGCGCCACGCTGCCGCGCTTCGGCGCCACCGAGCCGGTCAACACCGGCGCGATGCAGGTGCGGCGGCGCATCTCCTCGACCTTCAAGGACGTTCCGGGCGGCCAGATCCTGGGGCCGACCTTCGACTATACCCATCGCCTGCTCGATCCGCAGCTCGCGGAAGGTTTTGTGCCGGAACAGCCGATGACCGCGGACGCCTCGCAGGCGGCAACGCCGCGGGTCACCGACATTCTCGGCCGCGACGGCTTGATCGAATCGTCGCCGCAGGCAGATAGCGACGCGGCGGTCGGCGACCTCACGCGCGAGCCGCTGAGCTTCCCGGCCGATCGCGATCTGCGGCTGCAGAATCTGGCGCGCGGCGACGAAGGCTTCCTGCTCGCACTCGGCTATTCGACGCAGCGCGGCTACGGCCGCAATCATCCCTTCGCCGGCGAGATCCGCTTCGGCGAGGTCGAGGTCGAATTCTCAGCCGAAGACGTCGGCTTTGCCGTGCCGCTCGGCTCGATCGAGCTGACCGAGTGCCAGATGGTCAACCAGTTCAAGGGCTCGACGACCGAGGCGCCGTGCTTCACCCGCGGTTATGGCCTCGCCTTCGGGCAGAGCGAGCGCAAGACCATGTCGATGGCGCTGGTCGACCGCGCGCTGCGCGCACGCGAACTCGGCGAGGAGGCGGAAGCGCCGGCGCAGGACGAGGAGTTCGTGATGTCGCACTCCGACAACGTCCAGTCGACCGGCTTCGTGGAGCATCTCAAGCTGCCGCATTACGTCGACTTCCAGTCCGAGCTCGGCCTGCTGCGCAAGCTGCGGCAGGAGTTCGCGGAAGCCAACGAGGCCGTGGAAATGCAGGAGGCCGCGGAATGAACGCGCCGACATACAATTTCGCCTATCTCGACGAGCAGACCAAGCGGATGATCCGCCGCGCGATCCTGAAGGCGATCGCGATCCCCGGCTATCAGGTGCCGTTCGCGAGCCGCGAGATGCCGATGCCCTATGGCTGGGGCACCGGCGGTGTGCAGGTGACGGCGGCGATCCTCGGCCCCGACGACGTGCTGAAGGTGATCGACCAGGGTTCGGACGACACCACCAACGCGATCTCGATCCGCAAGTTCTTCGGCAAGACCGCGGGTGTCGCGACCACGACCTCGACGACCGACGCGACCGTGATCCAGACCCGGCACCGCATTCCCGAAGCGTCGCTGCACGCCGGACAGGTGCTGGTCTATCAGGTGCCGATCCCCGAGCCGCTGCGCTTCCTCGAGCCGCGCGAGACCGAGACGCGGCGCATGCACGCGCTCGCCGAATACGGGCTGATGCATGTCAAGCTCTACGAGGACATCGCGCGCTTCGGCCATATCGCGACCGCCTATGCCTACCCGGTGAAGGTGAATGCCCGCTACCTGATGGACCCGTCGCCGACGCCGAAGTTCGACAATCCGAAGATGGACAATTGCGCGGCCTTGCAGCTGTTCGGTGCCGGCCGCGAGAAGCGCATCTACGCGATCCCGCCCTACACCACCGTGGTCTCGCTGGATTTCGAGGATCATCCGTTCACACGGTACCGCTTCGACGCACCCTGCGCGCTGTGCGGCGCCGACAATTCCTATCTCGACGAGATCGTCACCGACGACAAGGGCGGGCGGATGTTCGTCTGCTCCGATACCGACTTCTGCGAGCAGCGCCAGGCCGCCGGCCATCACGGCACCGAGAGCGCGGCGCCGCACAAGGAGAAGGCGCATGTCTGAGCTCTCGAGCCTCGACAACGATCAGCCGCTGCTGGTGGCCGAGGGGCTTGCCAAGAATTACGGCCGGCTCCCGGCCTGTCGCGATGTCTCGTTCGCGCTCTATCCCGGTGAGGTGCTGGCGATCGTCGGCGAGTCCGGTTCGGGCAAGTCGACGCTGCTGCAACTGCTCTCCGCGCAGCTCGCGCCGAGCGCCGGGCGGGTGTCCTACCGGATGCGCGACGGCGTGCTGCGCGATCTTGCCGAGCTCGGCGAAGCGGAGCGGCGCTTCCTGTTCCGCACCGACTGGGGCTTTGTGCATCAGGACCCGGCGCAGGGATTGCGCATGGGCGTGTCGGCAGGCGCCAATGTCGGCGAGCGGCTGATGGCGGTCGGCTGGAATCACTACGGCCGGATTCGCGACACCGCATCGACCTGGCTCGATCGGGTCGAGATCGATGTTGGCCGCATCGATGATGCGCCGAAGACCTATTCGGGCGGCATGCGGCAGCGGCTGCAGATCGCGCGCAACCTCGTCACCGAGCCGCGGCTGGTGTTCATGGACGAGCCGACCGGCGGCCTCGACGTCTCGGTGCAGGCGCGTCTGCTCGACCTGATGCGCAATCTCGTCAGCGAGCTCGGCCTTGCCGCCATCGTCGTGACCCACGATCTCGCGGTCGCGCGCCTTTTGTCGCATCGCGTGATGGTGATGAAGGGCGGCCGCGTCATCGAGACCGGCCTGACCGATCAGGTGCTCGACGATCCCCGCGAGCCCTATACGCAGCTGCTCGTTTCCTCGATACTTCCGCCATGAGCCTGTCAATGACCGCGATGATCGAACTTGCCAACGCCGAGAAGACCTTCACCATGCACCTGCAAGGCGGCGTCGAGCTGCCGGTGGTGCGCGGCGTCTCGTTCCACGCCGATCCGGGCGAGTGCGTGGTACTGTCCGGCCCGTCGGGCGCCGGCAAATCCTCGATCCTGAAGATGATCTTCGGCAACTATCGCTGCGACAGCGGCCGGATCGGCATCCGCCATCGCGGCACGGTGATCGACCTCGCGACCGCCGAACCACGGCAGGTGCTGAGCATCCGCCGCTCGACCATCGGCTATGTCAGCCAGTTCCTGCGCGCGGTGCCGCGAGTGGCGACGATCGACGTCGTCGCCGAACCGTTGATCGTCAACGGCGTGGCGCGCGAGGAGGCCCGCGAACGCGCCGGCCGCCTGTTGCGCCGGCTCAACATCCCGGAGCGGCTGTGGACCCTGCCGCCCTCGACCTTCTCCGGCGGCGAGCAGCAGCGCGTCAACATCGCGCGCGGCTTCATCTCGGACCTGCCGATCCTGCTGCTAGACGAGCCGACCGCTTCGCTCGATGCGGCGAATCGCGCAGTGGTGGTCGAGCTGATTGCGGAGAAGAAGACCAGGGGCGTCGCGATGGTCGCGATTGTCCATGACGACGAAATCCGTCATCTGATTGCCGACCGTATCGTCGATGTGACCTCGTTCGCCGCTGCTGCCTGAAGGACCGTTTGAAATGACCGCCAAGCAAGACACCATCATCGGCAACGCCCGGCTGGTCCTCGCCGATCGCGTGATCGAGCAGGGCTGGGTTGCGATCGCTGACGGCAAGATTGCGGAATTCGGCGAGGGCAGGGCGCCCGAGGCAGCCGAGGATGCCGGCGGCGATCTGCTGATGCCTGGGCTGATCGAGCTGCACACCGACCATCTCGAAATGCATTACGTGCCGCGGCCGAAGGTGTTCTGGAATCCGGTCGCGGCCGTGATCTCCTATGACGGCCAGCTCGCGACCTCGGGCATCACCACGGTGCTGGATTCGCTGCGGGTCTGGCGCGAGGACGGCGCCGAGGACGTCGACGGCCGCGCCGGCGTGCTGGCGGCGGCGATCTCGGCCGCGCGCGAGGAGGACCTGCTGCGCGCCGATCACTTCCTGCATCTGCGCTGCGAGGTGCCGATGCCTGATGTCGTCGCCGAAGCCAAGGAGCTGATCGAGCGGCCGGACGTGCGACTGATGTCGCTGATGGACCATACGCCGGGCCAGCGCCAGTTCCGCGATGAGGTGAAGCTGCGCGACTACTATCGCGGCAAGGGCGGCGGCATGACCGACGCCCAGCTCGACGTGCTGTTCGCACGGCGCTTCGCCTATCAGAAGGAATATGCCGTGGCGAACACCCGCGCGATCGTCGCGCTGGCGCATCAATACAAGATTCCGCTGGCGAGCCACGACGACACCACGGATGAAAACGTGGTCGACGCCGTCAACGACAAGGTCGCGGTCGCGGAATTCCCGACCACGATGGAAGCCGCGCGCGGGCTGCATGCCGCCGGCATCGACATCCTGATGGGCGCGCCGAACGTGGTGCGCGGCGGCTCGCACTCCGGCAATATCGCCGCCGTCGATCTCGCCAATGAGGGCATGCTGGATATCCTGTCGTCGGATTACATTCCCTCCAGCCTCTTGATGGCCGCCCTGCAACTGTCGCGGCATGTGCCGGCGATCGATCTTGCTTCCGCCGTTCGCACCGTGACCAAGACGCCCGCCGAGGCGGTCGGCCTGTCCGATCGCGGCGAGATCGCGGTCGGCAGGCGCGCCGATCTGATCCGCGTGCACGTCGCGCGCGATCTGCCGGTCGTGCGCAGCGTCTGGCGCGAAGGGGGGAGGGTCGCGTGACCGGTGCGTCCGTCGTCGCCGAGCAGCGCACCGCGATCGGTCCCGGCCGGTTGATCCTCGTGGTCGGCCCGAGCGGCGCCGGCAAGGACACGCTGCTGGGGCTGACGAAGGCGGCCTGCGCCGACGATCGCGACATCGTGTTTCCCCGCCGCCTGATCACACGCCAGGCGTCGGCCTCGGAAGATAATGAAGAGGTCAGCGCGGAAGCCTTCCAGCGTGCGGTCGCCGCCGGCGATTACGCCATGCACTGGGAAGCGCACGGCCATCGCTATGCGCTGTCGCGGGCGATCAATGACGAGATCCGCGCCGGGCGCACCGTGATCGCGAACGTCTCGCGCACGGTGATCGCAGCAGCGCGCCGCCACTACGCCAATGCCGTCGTGGTGTCGGTTACGGCACCGCCGGATGTGCTGGCGGCGCGGCTGGCGGCGCGTGCGCGCAGCAGCGACGGCCTGCTCGCGCAGCGGCTGGCCCGCACGGTCGACGAGAGCACGTCGACGCCCGATTTCACCATCGTCAATTCCGGCACCGCGGAATATCACGCGCGACAGCTTGTCCGCATCATCAAGGGCCAGCGCTGGGACGAATAGAGCGTTTTCGAGCGAAGAGGATACCGGTTCGCGTGAAGAAAGCGCGTCAAGAAAGAAGCGAGGAGAACAGAACGAATGTCGGTGATCTCTACGATCGAGCAGCTTGAGGCGATTTATGGCTTCCCGAACGACGCGTCGACCGTGAAGGTCGCCGATCACGTGACGCCGCTCTATCGTGTGCTCATCGAGAAGTCGCCGTTCGTGTCGCTTGCGACCTCGGGGCCCGAGGGGCTCGATTGCTCGCCGCGCGGCGACTTGCCGGGCTTCGTGCGCATCCATGATGCGAAGACGCTGATGATGCCGGATCGCCGCGGCAACAATCGCTGCGATTCGCTGCGCAACATCGTTCGCGATCCCCGCGTCGGGCTATTGTTCCTGATCCCGGGCTCGGGCAGCACGCTGCGCGTCAACGGCCGCGCCTATGTCACGGCCGAGCCGGAGCTCCTGGCCTCCTTCAAGGTGGAAGGCAAGGCGCCGCGGACGGTGATCGTGATGATTGTGGACGAGATCTACTTCCAGTGCGCTCGCGCGATCGTGCGCTCCGACCTCTGGAATCCGGACAAGCGGGTCGATCCGAGGGCCTTGCCGACGCCGGGCCAGATCCTGGCCGAGATGAGCGAGCACACGGTCGGCGGCGAGAAATACGATCGCGAATGGCCGGAGCGCGCACGCCAGACGATGTGGTGACGAAAGAGGCGGCGGCTCAGGCCTTCGCCTGCTCATCGAAGGCCTTCAGCGAGACCGCCGCGATCTCGCGCAGCGCGTTGCGGTCGGCGCCGGAGGAGGCCATCACGCACATGCCGGATGTGACCGCGGAGAGATAGCGGGCAAGCGTGACCGGATCGGCGTTTTCGCCCAAATCGCGGTCCGCCTTGGCGCGGACAAAGCGTTCGCGCAACTGGTCTTCGGTGTGGGTGCGGCGCGCCGCCAGCTCGAATGGAACGTTTTCCGAGCCGGTGCCGCAGGCAAGGCCGCCCTGGACCAGCAGACAGCCGGGCGGGTTGGCGGGATCGGTCTGGGCGTCCGCGTGCTCCATCAGAAATCGTTCGGCCACCTCCCGGGCGGTGGAGGCGCCCAGAACTTTCTCCATCCAGGCGTCGCGCTTTTCGGAGTAGCGGTCGAGCGCGGCCTTCAGCAGGCCTTCCTTGCTGCCGAAGGCTGCGTAGAGGCTGGGCGGATTGATGCTCATCGCCTCGGTCAGCTGCGCGATCGTGGTGCCCTCGTAACCGTGGCGCCAGAATACGTCCATGGCCCGGTCCAAAGCGGCGTCCGCGTCGAAGGCGCGGGGGCGTCCCATTCCCATTTTCGTTGCTCCGTAAGCCGGGCGCCGTTTCTGTGACGGATTGTCCCTGACTTATCCTCTTGTTGCACGTGATGTTTTTCCGCGTCTTCCCATTTCCCCACCAATGAGATAATAAATTCATAGTGCTCGATACATAAGTATCTTGCGAACCGGCGTCCAGCTCCACATCTGTAGCGAACACTACAGATATCTGGAGCGCGTGAATGCCGTCGTCAACCCAAAATCCCCGTTCCGGCCGTTTCCGACACGTCGTCGGCGGTGCCGTGATCCTCGGCGCCCTCGCGGTGGCCGGTTCGATCGCGACCGGCCACTACTTCCACGCTGCGCAGGCGACCGCGGCCGCCGCCGCCACTGAACCGGCGGTGCCGGTGACCGTCTCCGTGATCCAGCCGCGGCCGACCATCCTGTTCGATGATTTCTCGGGCCGGCTCGAGGCCGTCGACCGCGTCCAGCTTAGGCCGCGGGTGGCGGGCGCGATTATGGCGACCAATTTCACCGAGGGCGCGCTGGTGAAGTCCGGCGACGTCCTGTTCAAGATCGACCCCGCGCCTTACGCGGCCGAGGTCGACCGGGCCCAGGCGCAGCTCGAGGCCGCGAAGGCCCGCGCGGTCTTTGCCGCAAACGAGGTCGAGCGCGGCGCACAGCTGGTCGGCAACAACATTGTCACCAAGCGCGACTTCGACCAGCGCGACAACACCAATCGCGAAGCGATCGCCAACGTCAAGGCCGCCGAAGCCGCGCTGCAGACCGCAAAGCTCAATCTCGACTACACCGAAGTCCGCGCACCGGTCGACGGCCGGGTCGGCCGGATCGAGATCACCGTCGGCAATCTCGTCGCGGCGGGCACCTCGTCGCCGGTCCTGACCTCGCTGGTCTCGGTCAATCCGATCTATGCGAGCTTCGATGCGGATGAGGAGGTCGTGCTGCGCGCGCTGAACTCGATCGCGGACGCGTCCGGCAAGCGCGGCAATCTCGATCAGATCCCGGTCGACATGGTGACGTCGGGTGGCCTCAGCGCCAAGGGGCACATCCAGCTGATCGACAACCAGGTCAACGGGCAGAGCGGCACCATCCGCGTCCGCGCCGTGTTCAAGAACGAAGACGGCCGGCTGATCCCCGGACAGTTCGCCCGCGTCCGCATGGGCCAGCCGAAAGAGCAGACGCTGGTGCTGATCGACGAACGCGCCGTCGGCACCGACCAGGACAAGAAGTTCGTCATGCTGGTCGGCGACGACAGCCGCGCGGTCTATCGCTCCGTCACGCTTGGCGGCGCGGTCGACGGCCTGCGGATCGTGACCGCGGGCCTGAGATCCGGCGACCGCATCGTCGTCAACGGCCTGCAGCGCGTGCGCCCCGGCGCACTCCTGAAGATGGAAGTCGCCGAGATGGGCGCCCGCGGCATGCAGCAGGCATCCACTGAAACCAACCAGCACGTCGTGCAGCGCTAGGCGCTGCACGCGGGGGCGGAGCCATGAATCTCTCAAAATTCTTCATCGACCGGCCGATCTTCGCCGGCGTGCTATCGATCCTGATCTTCCTGGCCGGCCTGATCTCGCTGCTGGCAATGCCGATCTCGGAATATCCCGACGTGGTGCCGCCGTCGGTCGTGGTGCGCGCGACCTATCCCGGTGCCAATCCGAAGGTGATCGCCGAGACGGTCGCAACGCCGATCGAGGAGCAGATCAACGGCGTCGAAGGCATGCTCTATATGTCGAGCCAGGCGACCACCGACGGCGCGATGACGCTGACGGTGACGTTCCGGCTCGGCACCGACCCCGACAAGGCGACCCAGCTGGTGCAGAACCGCGTGCAGCAGGCCGAACCGCGCCTGCCGGCCGTGGTGCGCCAGCTCGGCATCATCACCAAGAAGAGCTCGCCCGACCTCACCATGGTCGTGCATCTGCTGTCGCCGAACAACCGTTACGACATGACGTATCTGCGCAACTACGCAGTGCTCAACGTCAAGGATCGGCTGGCGCGGATCGACGGCGTCGGCGACGTCCAGCTCTATGGTGCCGGCGACTATTCGATGCGGGTCTGGGTCGATCCGCAGAAGGCCGCCGAACATGCGCTGACCGCAAACGACGTCGTGCGCGCGATCCAGGCGCAGAACGTCGAGGCCGCGGCCGGCGTGGTCGGCTCCTCGCCCAGCGTCAAGGGCCTCGACCTCCAGCTCTCCGTCAACGCCGAGGGACGGTTGTCGACCGAGGAACAGTTCGGCGACATCGTGGTGAAGACCGGTTCGGCCGGCGAGGTGGTGCGGCTGCGCGACGTCGCGCGGATCGAGCTCGGCGCCTCCGAATACGGCCTGCGCTCGCTGCTCGACAACAAGCAGGCGGTCGCGATCCCGATCTTCCAGGCGCCCGGTTCGAACGCGCTGGAGATCTCCGACCACGTCCGCGCCACGATGGCCGAGATCAAGAAGAACATGCCGGAAGGCGTCTCGTACCAGATCGTCTACGATCCGACGCAGTTCGTGCGCTCCTCGATCGAGGCCGTCATCCACACGCTGCTCGAGGCGATCGCACTCGTCGTGCTGGTCGTGATCCTGTTCCTGCAGACCTGGCGCGCCTCGATCATCCCATTGATCGCGGTTCCGGTGTCGATCGTCGGCACCTTCGCGGTGATGCATGTGTTCGGCTTCTCGATCAACGCGCTCAGCCTGTTCGGCCTGGTGCTTGCGATCGGCATCGTGGTCGACGACGCCATCGTCGTGGTCGAGAATGTCGAGCGCAACATCGAATCCGGCCTGTCGCCGCGCGATGCCACCAACCAGGCGATGCGCGAAGTGTCCGGCCCGATCATCGCGATCGCGCTGGTGCTGATCGCGGTGTTCGTGCCGCTCGCCTTCATCTCCGGCCTCACCGGACAGTTCTACAAGCAGTTCGCGCTGACGATTGCGATCTCGACCGTGATCTCGGCGATCAACTCGCTGACGCTGTCGCCGGCGCTGTCGGCGCTGCTCTTGAAGGGACATGACGAACCGAAGGACTGGCTGACCCGGGGCATGGAGAAGTCGCTGGGCTGGTTTTTCCGCGGCTTCAACAAGGTCTTCACGAAGTCCTCGGAGAACTACGGCCGTACCGTCACCAAGGTGATCTACGGCAAGGCCGTGGTGATCGGCCTCTATGTGCTGCTGATCGGCTTGACCGGCGTGCTGTTCAAGCAGGTGCCGAGCGGCTTCGTGCCGGGCCAGGACAAGCAGTATCTGGTCGGTTTCGCGCGGCTGCCTGACGGCGCCACGCTCGACCGCACCGAGGAAGTGATCCGCAAGATGAGCGACATCGCGCTGACCCAGCCGGGTGTCGAGAGCTCGGTAGCGTTTCCCGGCCTGTCGATCTCCGGCTTCACCAACTCCTCCAACGCCGGCATCGTGTTCTCGACCTTGAAGCCGTTCGACGAGCGCAAGGATCCGTCGCTCAGCGGCCCGGCGATCGCGGCGGCGCTCAACAAGAAATATGCCGGCATCCAGGATGCCTTCATCGCCATGTTCCCGCCGCCGCCGGTCAACGGCCTCGGCACCATCGGCGGCTTCAAGCTGCAGATCGAGGACCGCGCCGGCCTCGGCTATGAGGCGCTGAACGATGCGACCAAGGCGTTCATGACGGCGATGCAGAAGGCGCCGGAGATCGCCGGCGTGTTCTCGAGCTTCCAGGTCAACGTGCCGCAGCTGTTCGCCGACATCGACCGCACCAAGGCGTTGCAGCTCGGCGTGCCGGTCATGGAGGTCTTCAACACGCTGCAGATCTATCTCGGCTCCTACTATGTCAACGACTTCAACAAATTCGGCCGCACCTATTCGGTCTATGTGCAGGCGGACGCGCCGTTCCGCGCGCGTGCCGACGACATCAGGCAGTTGAAGGTGCGCTCGTCGTCGGGCGACATGGTGCCGTTGTCGGCCTTGCTGAAGGTCCGGCAGAGCGCGGGTCCGGAGCGTGCGATCCGCTACAACGGCTTCCTGTCGTCAGACATCAACGCTGCTGCCGCGCCCGGCTTTTCGTCCGGCCAGGCGCAGGAGGCAGCGACGCGGATTGCGGCCGAAACACTGCCGCCGGGCTTTGCCTTCGAATGGACCGATCTGACCTATCAGGAGTTCATCGCCGGCAATTCCGGAATCTGGGTGTTTCCGCTGGCGATCCTCCTGGTGTTCCTGGTACTCGCTGCGCTCTATGAGAGTCTGGCGCTGCCGCTCTCGATCATCATGATCGTGCCGATGGGCCTGCTGGCGGCGATGTTCGGCGTCTGGCTGTCGAAGGGCGACAACAACGTCTTCACCCAGATCGGCCTGATCGTGCTGGTCGGATTGTCGGCCAAGAACGCCATCCTGATCGTCGAATTCGCACGCGAGCTCGAATTTGCCGGGCGTTCACCGATCAGAGCCGCGATCGAGGCAAGCCGGCTGCGGCTGCGGCCGATCCTGATGACGTCGATGGCGTTCATCATGGGTGTGCTGCCGCTGGTGCTGTCGACCGGTGCGGGTTCGGAGATGCGGCGCGCGATGGGCGTCGCGGTGTTCTCCGGCATGATCGGCGTCACGGTGTTCGGCCTGTTCCTGACGCCGGTGTTCTATGTGCTGCTGCGCACGCTCACCGGCATGAAGCCGCTGACGCAGCACGGCGAGGCGACCATTCCCGGAAAAGCACACGCGGCATGATGCCGCGTGTGCAGAGCGTTTTCGAGCGAAGTGGATACCGGTTCGCATGAAGAAAACGCGTCAAAACAAGAAACGAGAGCTTCGGTTTTGATCGAATCAAAACTGAAGCTCTCGTTCGTGTCAGTTTGAAGGGAATCAGGCTGCGATATCGAGCAGCAATTGTGACGAACCGCGGACCAGCACCTTGCGGCCCGCGGGCGTCAGTTCAAACGAATCTCCACGCACCGCAACATAACCGAGCGTGATCAGGCTTTCGACGGCGAACCGGTTCAGCCGTGAAGGGTTTGCTGCGGGAGCCCGCAACGCTTTCAGCGCATCCCACTGATCGGGTCTGAGTTCGAATTCTTCGCTCATTGGTCCAGGCACTCCAGAAGTTCTTGGCGTGCGAGATACAGAGCGCAGATGAATTTCGTGCGACCACAACGAGTCAGGATTTCGATTTATGTGGACACGCCGTCACATCGCCGTGTCATTGGAATACTTCAAGTTTTTCGAATCATTGTGGCGCATTGCCGCGTGATGCCGTCACAGTGATTAACCGCACATCGTCACACAGGTTAATCGCGAGGATTAACCGGGTTAATCGTCAGGATTAACCGGTTTAATCGCCGTCCGTTAACCGCGCCGCACGCTGGCACCGCCATCGACCGGCAACGTCACACCGGTGACGAAATTGGCCTCGTCCGAGGCGAGGAACAGCGCGGCATTGGCGACATCCCAGCCGGTGCCCATCTTGTGACGCAGCGGCACCTTGCTGTCACGCTCGGCCTCGACCTCGGCGCGGCTCTTTTTGAATTCGCGGGCGCGGGTGTCCACCGCCATCGGCGTGTTCATCAATCCGGGCAGGATCACGTTGGCGCGAATGCCATATTGCGCATTCTGGTAGGCGAGCTGTTCGGTGAAGGCGATCATCGCCGACTTGGTCGCCTTGTAGGCGACGTAAGGATAGGTCGTGATGGCCGCCATCGACGAGATGTTGATGATCGAGCCGCGCTGCTGCTTGCGCATGATCGGGATCACATGCTTGGCGGCAAGGATGCAGCTCTTCAGATTGATCGCCACGCAGCGGTCGAACGCTTCCTCGGTGATGTCGAGCAACTCGGCATCGCCGCCGGAGAGGCTGACGCCGACATTGTTGTGCAGGATATCGACGCTGCCCCAGTGGCTATGCGCATCCGCGACCATCGCCTTGATGTCGGCGTTCCTGGTGACGTCGGCCTTGAAGGCGACAGCGGTGCCGCCCTTGGCCGTGATCATATCGACGGTTTCCTGCGCCGACGCCAGATTGTGATCGACGCACAGCACCTTGGCGCCTTCGCGCGCGAAGGTCAGCGCGGTGGCGCGGCCGTTGCCGATGCCTTCGCCGGGGCTCTGGCCGGCGCCGACGACGATGGCGACGCGATCTTGCAGGCGCATGTCACTTCACTCCCGGGATCGGGTACTGCTGCAGTACCTCTTTGTAGGTTGGCTCATTGTCGATCTGCATGGTGGCGAGCACGCGCACGACGGCGCAGTAGAACGCGATGGTCAGCACCAGGTCGGTCATGTGCTCGTCGGAGAGATGCTGCTTGATCTCGGCGAAGGTCGCCTCCGACATCGCGAGCTCGCGCACCATCTCGCGGGCGCCCTTGAGGATCACCTTCGCCAGCGGCTCGAGCTTCGACGGCTTGCCATCGGTCTCCGCGATCAGGCCCTCGATGTCGTCGTCGGTGACGCCGAACTCCTTGCCGATCTTCACATGGTGGGTGAACTCGTATTCCGACTTCTCGAGCCAGCCGACCTGCAGGATCGCGAGCTCGCGCAGCCGCGGGTCGAGCTTGCTCTTGAAGCGGATGTAGCCGCCGATGCCGTTGAAGGCGCGCGCCATGTCCGGCGAGTTCACCAAGAGCTTGTGCAGATTGGTGTTGCGCTTGAGCATGTCGCGATATTCGGGAGCGACCTGATCGGCTTCGAGATAAGGCAGGCGGGCCATTTGTTGTTGTCCTTGTTGCGGCGGCTTGCGGGAGAGACGGCTGTCGCTTCAGCCGTAGAGGGCTTTGTGCTCGCGCTCGTAATTGGCGTAGGAGTCCTTCATGCTGGCGCCGTTCAGCAGCATCGTCGCAACCTCGGCGTTGTCGGAATCGAACACGGTCGAACGTACCCACATGCTCTCGGTGCGCTTGCTGCCCGAGAGCGCCACGACCTCGCGCTCGACCCGATAGGTCTCGCCCGGGAACAGCGGCCCGCGCAGCAGGCGGATCTCCTGATCGGCGAACAGCCCGACGGCCGGGCCGCGAACCGGTAGCCGGTCCTCGCGCGCGCGATACTGGAACAGCACGCTCAGCATCTCCATCGGGATGATGGCGCGGCCCCAGGGATTGTACTCCAGCGAATAATAATCCGACGGCTCGGTGATCACCTTGAGCTTGTCGGCCAGCGAGAACGGATAGAGATCGCCCATGTTCTGGTCGAAATCCATCTTGATCGCCTGCCGGGCCGTCTTCATGCCGACCTTGATGTCGGCGAGGATCACGGGATCGGTCAGCGGCTTCAATTCGCCGAGCCTGCGGGCGAGCGCCGTCTCCGTGCCGTCACCGTCGATCGAGGCGGTGCCGCGCAGGATCTCGGTGCCGTCGGGCTTGATCATTCCGATCGTGCAAACGGTCTGGCCCGGCTTCGGCTTCTCGATCTGGGCCTGCACCTCTTCGCCCTCGAACACCGGATTGCGGTAATGCGCGGACAGGCACCCGGTCATGAACCAGGCGCGGCCCCAGATCCGCTCGCATAGCGGCGCGAACTGGCTGAAATGGGTCGGTCCCTCGATCGTGCCGCCGCGGAAGCCCAGCTTCTGCGCGGTTGCATCGTCGTGAATCGAGGCGTGGGAGTCGTAGGTCTGGGCCTGAAGCATCTGCTTCGGGCTACGCCAGGGACCCACGAGCAGATTGCCGTTCTCCACGATTTCCGTCGTGAACGCGGATTCGACTTTAATCATCCTTGGTCTCCCTTTGCGCACCACCGTTCCAAAGATGCCGGGGTTCGGCAAGCCTCGGATGCACAACATGAGATATGTGCTGCGGCCATGGAACGGGGCTGTTCATGCATAACAAAATCAGTGCGTGCTGATGCATGATCATGGGCAAGAGAATGAGACCGGTTCGGACCGGCGTGACCTGATCGGCGGGGAGCCTGAAACTGATGGCGTTGATGGAAGTTGGACTGGACGACAAGTACCGGTTGGATACGAAACGAATCTTCCTCTCCGGTACCCAGGCTCTGGTCCGATTGCCGATGTTGCAGCGCGAACGCGACCGCGCGCACGGGCTGAACACCGCAGGTTTCATCTCCGGTTACCGCGGTTCGCCGCTCGGCATGTATGACCACGCGCTGTGGCGGGCGAAATCCTTTCTGAAAGAGCATGACATCGCGTTCGTTCCCGGCCTCAACGAGGACCTGGCGGCGACCGCGGTGTGGGGCAGCCAGCAGGTCGGCATGTTCCCCGGGGCCAAGGTCGATGGCGTGTTCGGCATCTGGTACGGCAAGGGTCCCGGCGTCGACCGCTCGCTCGACGCGCTCAAGCACGCCAATTCGGCCGGCACCTCGCCGAATGGCGGCGTGATCGCGCTGGCCGGTGACGACCATGGCTGCCAATCCTCCACCCTCGCACATCAGAGCGAGCAGGTGTTCGCCTCGGCGCTGATGCCGGTGGTCAATCCGGCGACGCTGCAGGATTATCTCGACCTCGGCATCCTCGGCTTTGCGCTGTCGCGCTATTCCAGCTGCTGGGTCGGCTTCAAGGCGATCTCCGAGACCGTCGAAAGCTCGGCCTCGATCGTCAGCGATCCCGATCGCATCAAGATCATCATGCCCGACGATTTCGAGATGCCGCCGGGCGGGCTCTCGATCCGTTGGCCGGATCCGCCGCTGGAGGCCGAGCGCAGGCTGCACGGGCCCAAGATGGAGGCGGTCGCGGCTTTCGCCCGCGCCAACCGGTTCGACCGCATCGTGCTGGATTCGAAGCCGGCGCGCCTCGGCATCATGGCGACCGGCAAGGCCTATCTCGATCTGCGCCAGGCGCTCGCCGATCTCGGCATCACCGATGCCGAGGCCCAGGCGCTGGGCCTGCGCATCTACAAGGTGGCGCTGACCTGGCCGCTGGAGGCGCGGGGCGCGCGCGACTTCGCCGAAGGCCTGCAGGACGTGCTCGTCGTCGAGGAGAAGCGCGGCTTCATCGAGGACCAGCTGGTCCGCATCCTCTACAACATGGACGCCTCCAGGCGTCCCTCGGTGGTCGGCAAGCGCGACGAGAGCGGCGCGCCGCTGCTGCCGAGCGAGGGCGAGCTGACGCCGACCATGGTGGCGGCCGCCGTCGTCGCGCGGCTGCGCAAGCTCGGCCATCGCAGCCCGCTGCTGGAGCAGCGCCTGGCAAAACTCGAGGCGTTCGATCGCCCGGTCGAGGGCACCGGTACGGCGAAGCTGCAGCGCACGCCGTATTTCTGCTCAGGCTGCCCGCACAACTCCTCGACCAAGATTCCCGACGGCAGCCGCGCCATGGCCGGCATCGGCTGTCACGGCATGGCGCTGTCGGTACCGAACCGCAACACCCAGACCATCTCGCATATGGGTGCGGAAGGCGTGAGCTGGATCGGGCAGGCGCCGTTCACCAGCGAACAGCACGTGTTCCAGAATCTCGGCGACGGCACCTATACGCATTCGGGCTTGCTGGCGCTGCGCGCGGCGGCCGCGGCCGGCGTCAACATCACCTACAAGATCCTCTACAACGACGCGGTGGCGATGACCGGCGGCCAGCCGGCCGAAGGCGGCTTCACGGTGGCGCAGATCGCGCACCAGGTCGCGGCCGAGGGCACTAAGCGGCTGGCGATCGTCTCCGACGATCCCGACAAATATCCCGCCAATTATTTCCCGTCCGGCGCCACCATTCATCATCGCCGCGAGCTCGATGCCGTGCAGCGTACCTTGCGCGAGATCGAGGGCCTCACCGTCCTGATCTACGACCAGACTTGCGCTGCCGAGAAGCGCCGCCGCCGCAAGCGCGGGCTGTTTCCCGATCCGGCCAAGCGCGTCTTCATCAATGAGCGGGTCTGCGAAGGCTGCGGCGATTGTTCAGTTGCGTCGAACTGCGTCTCGGTGCAGCCGCTGGAGACCGAGCTCGGCCGCAAGCGCCGCATCGACCAGTCGAACTGCAACAAGGATTTCTCCTGCATCGAGGGCTTCTGCCCGAGCTTCGTGATGGTGCAGGATCCCAAGCTGCGCAAGGCTGACCGCACCGCGGCCGATCCCAAGGCGCTGTTCGCGGACCTGCCGGCGCCGCCCGCGGCCGCGCTGAGCAATCCCTACAACATCCTGATCACCGGCATCGGCGGCACCGGCGTCATCACCATCGGCGCGCTGCTCGGCATGGCCGCGCATGTCGAGGGGCTCGCCTGCTCGACGCTCGACTTCACCGGCCTGTCGCAGAAGAACGGCGCGGTCATGAGCCATGTCCGGCTCGCGCCCACGTCCGACATGCTGACCACGGTCCGCATCGCCCCCGGCAATGCCAATCTGATCCTCGGCTGCGACCTCGTCGTCGCCACCAGCGTGCCGGCGCTGAGCCGCGCCGAGCGCGGCGTCACCCGCGCCGTCGTCAACGCCGACCTGCTGCCGACCGCAAGCTTCGTGATCGATCCCGATATCGACTTTGAAGCCAGCTCGATGCGCGACGCGCTGAACGGCGCGGTGAGACCGGATGATCTCGACATCCTCGATGCCACCGGGCTTGCCACCGCGCTGATGGGCGACAGCATCGCGACCAACGCCTTCATGCTCGGCTTCGCGTTCCAGCGTGGCGCGATCCCGCTGTCGCTCGAGGCCATCCTGAAGGCGATCGAGCTCAACGGCGCTGCGATCGAAATGAACAAGACCGCGTTCTCGTGGGGCCGGCTCGCCGCGCATGATCTGCAGCGCGTGGTCAGCGCCGCGCGCTTCAAGAACGCGGGCGCCGCACCGGCGAAAAAGACGCTCGACGAGGCGATCGCGTTCCGTGCCAAGTTCCTCACCGATTATCAGGACGCGGCCTACGCCAAGCGCTATCTCGACGACGTCGCACGCGTCCGTTCCGCCGAGGCGGCGGCAGCACCGGGCTCGCAGGACCTGACCGAGGCCTTTGCAAAGGGCCTGTTCAAGCTGATGGCCTACAAGGACGAATACGAGGTCGCGCGGCTCTATTCCGACGGCGAGTTCAGCAAGGCCTTGAGGGAGCAGTTCGAGGGCGATTCCGGCTTGAAGGTCTTGCTGGCGCCGCCGCTGCTGGCGCCGCGCGATCCCGTCACCGGGCGCTTGCAGAAGCGCGAGTTCGGGCCGTGGATTTTCAAGGCGTTCGGCCTGCTGGCGGGGCTGAAGGGCCTGCGCGGCACCGCGTTCGACATCTTCGGCTACACCGCCGAGCGCAAGATGGAGCGCGCGCTGCCGGTGGATTACTCAGCGATGATCCTGCGTCACCTCGACGGCAAGAAGTCGCTCGATCTGCCACGTCTGGTGGCGCTAGCGAAGGCCGCGGACCTCGTACGCGGCTACGGCCACATCAAGGAAGGCAACGTCGCCCGCTACCGCACCGAATGCGCGCGGCTGGAGCGTGCGATCGGCCAGCCGCTGGCCCAGGCGGCCGAATAGGCCAGAGCGTTTTCGAGCGAAGTGGCCACCGGTCCGCGTGAAGAAAGCGCGTCAAAGCGAGAATCTAGAGCCCCGTTTCGATACCAGCGGAACGGGGCTCCAGGCGGCGGGCAGCGGAACTTTCCGCGGCCGCCTTGGTTGACCGGTAACCCTGCCCGTAAGCTGCGGCTGGATTCGCGCGGCCGGGCTCCTACATGATGGCTGTTCTGTTCGAGTGATTTCAGGAGGCCCTTTGATGGTCCTGAAAAGCGCTTTTGTTGCAACTGTTTGCACCGCGTGCCTGGCGTTCGGTGGCGTGGCGCTGGCTGACGACTATCGCCCAAGCGAGTTCTTCAGCCTCGATCTCTCGCGGGCCGTGCTCTCGCCGAAGCCGCTTGGCCCGCCGGCGCAGTTCGAGCCGGTTCCGGTCGAGGCGAAGACCGACCACGGACCGGATCAGCGCGCCAGTGTCGAACCGACGGTCGAGCAGCCGAAAGTCGTGCCGCAGAAGGCCGTGCGGACAAGCAGGGTAACCGCACCGCGTGAACGCAAGCGCGCAGCGACGCAGGTTCCCGCCCGCGCCAAGCTCGCGCGGCGCCATTCGAATCCGCTCGATGCGGAAGCCCGCGACACCAGGATCCAGACCTGGCCGTGCCGCACCGGCGGCATCTGCAACTGGCAGCGGTGAGAGCGCCCGCCGCGCCTGTGCTCTCCCGACGTGCGCCAATCCCAAACCCGTCATCCTGAGGAGCGCGCTCTTGCGCGCGTCTCGAAGGATCGACGGCCCGTCTGTGGCCGATTCATCCTTCGAGGCTCGCTCCGCTCGCGCCTCAGGATGACGGGTTCGGCGTTTGCGCGCTTGGCGCCTGACGCCATCCTTCTGCGGTCCATCATCCCCTGAGTCATCCCGCCGTCGCAAAACCGTCGGCGCAGAGTCAAGAAACCGTAAGGGCGGAGTCAAACAGCGCAGGCAAAACCTTCGTTGCGATTCGACGAAGGGTATTCGATGCCGACAGCGATCTCCGCGAGGAGGCGAGGCCTCACACGGCGTCAGCTTCTGGTGCGCTCGGCATCGACGGCCGCGCTGGCAGGATTGGGCTCGCTGGCAAAGCCCTATCTGAGCCGCGCCGCGGATCGGCCCGCGATCGCGGGCATCCAGTCCGGCGACGTCGCCAGCGATTCCGCTGTGATCTGGGCCCGCGCCGATCGCGCCGCGCGGATGCAGATCGAATGCGCCGCGGTCGAGAGCTTCGCCACCATCCTGCGCACCGCGTTCGCCGATGCGTTGCCCGAGCGCGACTTCACCGCCAAGCTGCTGCTCGACGGCCTGCCGCCGGGCCAGGACCTGTTCTACCGCATTAGCTTCGCGGATCGCGACGGGATACCCGGTGAAAGCCGCATCGGGCACTTCCGCACTGCGCCGGTCGACCGCCGCTCAATCTCCTTCGTCTGGTCCGGCGACGTCGTCGGGCAGGGCTGGGGCATCGATCCCGCGCGGGGTGGCCTGCGCAGCTATCGCACCATGCTGAACGAGCGCCCGGATTTCTTCATCCATTCCGGTGATCACATCTATGCGGATTGCACGGTGCCGGCGCAGCAGACGCTCCCCAACGGCGAACTCTGGCGCAACATCGTCACCGAGGAGAAATCGGTCGTCGCCCACAGCCTCGACGAGTTTCGCGGCAACTACAAATACAATTGGCTCGACGACAACTTCCGCGCCTTCCACGCCGAGGTGCCGATGTTCGCGCAATGGGACGACCATGAAGTGGCCGACGACTGGTCGCCGATCGGCACCACTGATGCGACCGGCTACGATGCGGACGGCACCTCGCGCCTGGTGGCGCGGGCGCGGCGCGCCTTCCATGAATTCATGCCGATGCGGCCGATGCCGGAGCGCGACGGCCGGGTCTATCGCAAGATCGCCTACGGGCCGCTGCTCGACGTCTTCATCATCGACATGCGCTCCTATCGCGATTCCAGCTGGAACAAGCAAGGCGATCCGGACCAGGCGTTCATCCTTGGCCAGGATCAGCTCGCCTGGCTGAAGCGGGAGCTGGTGGCATCGGATGCCGTCTGGAAGGTGATCGCCGCGGATCTGCCAATCGGCCTCGTCAGCCTGGACGCCGTCGCGCTCGGCGACGGCCCGCCGGAGCGGCGCGAGCACGAGATCGCCGATCTCTTGTCCTTCATGAAGCGCGCCGGCATCCGCAACACGGTGTGGCTCACCGCCGACATGCACTACACCGCCGCGCATCACTATGATCCGAACCGCGCCGTGTTTCAGGAGTTCGAGCCGTTCTGGGAATTCGTCTCCGGCCCGCTGCATGCCGGCACGTGGTCGCCGGCCGAACTCGACAACACCTTTGGCCCGAAGGCGATGTACCAGAAGGGCTGCTCGGCCGAGCAGGGCGACAATCTCGCGCCGTGCTTCGGCCTGCAATTCTTCGGCCGCGTCGACATCGACGGCAAGACCGGCGTGATGACGGTGACGCTGAAGGACGTCGACAACCACGATCTCTGGTTGGTCGACATCGAGCCGCGGCCGGATGCGCGGCCCGGCCAGATCGTGGCGCAGCATATCTAGGCTCGCGAAAGCCGTCGCGACATCTTGATTGCCAGCGCCTTGCCCGAAGGGTCGGTTTGCGGGCAGACTGCGTGTTGGCAGTTCTGCCAATTTCATTCCCACCAGACGATTTGCTGGCATGACGTCGCCGACGACATCGGCGTCCCACGCGTCAGGAGCTATCCATGGACAATCTGCAGACACAGGGCATCAGCCTGCCGCAGCTCGGGCTCGGCACCTTCCGCATGCAGGGCGATGCCTGCCGCGCGGCGGTCGAGAGCGCGCTCGGGCTCGGTTACCGGCATATCGACACCGCCGAGATGTACGGCAATGAGGAAGCGATCGGGGCGGCGATCGCGGCTGCGAAGGTCGCGCGCAAGGACCTGCATGTCACCACCAAGGTCTGGCATGAGAATTTGGCGCCGGATGCGATCCGGAAAGCGTTCGACACCAGCCTGAAGAAGCTGCGGCTCGATCACGTCGATCTTTATCTGGTGCACTGGCCTTCGAAGAGCATGAAGCTGCCCGCGGTGTTCGAGACGCTGATGCAGCTGAAGCAGGCGGGCCGTACCCGCGCGATCGGCGTCGCCAATTTCACCACGGCGCTGCTCAAGACCGTGGTCGAGGACATCAAGGCGCCGATCGCCTGCAACCAGATCGAATATCACGCGATGCTGGACCAGACGCCGGTGCGCAAATATCTCGCCGCGAAGTCGATCCCGCTGGTGGCCTATTGTCCGCTCGCCCAGGGTCGTTTCGCAACCGACGAGACGCTGGCGAAAATCGGCAGCAAGCATGATGCGACCGCAGCGCAGGTGGCGCTGAAATGGCTGCTCGATCAGGACGGCGTTGCGGCGATCCCGAAAGCCTCGCGCGCAGAAAGCCAGCAGGCCAATCTCGACGCGCTGAAGGTCAGGCTCGACGATGACGACCGCAAGGCGATCGCTGCGCTGCGCAAGGACGTGCGCTGCGTCAACCCGGGCTTTGCTCCGGCATGGGACTGAGCCCGACGGGCGTGCGATAAGAAAGTAGAAAAAGAAAATGGCTCCGCGAGGAGCCATTTTCCGTTGTGTCGGTCTATCGCATGTGCGGCGCTTAGTAGCGATCCCGCCTGATCACCATCGTGCGGTCGTGGTCGTGATGCCAGCCGCGATGCCAGCCACGGTCATGGCGCATCTCGGCGCGCGAGCCCCAGCCGCGATCCCAGTGATGATGGCCGCCATGCCTGATCACGACGGTCTCAGCGCTCGCAATCGACGGAACAGCCACTGCAAGCGTGCCAATCGCGGCAAGAACAAAACCAATCCTTTTCATCTCGTCCTCCTCAAATGATGCGAGGAGGAAACCGTGCTGGCATCGAAACGTTCCTCTGGAACTGGAGGAGATTTCTGAACGCTTGTTCAGCAATCGTAGCCAGCGCAACAGTCGCCGTGAGTTCGCTGCACTGCCGATGAGTGAGCGTTGTCGCCTCTCTCGGCGGTCTTGCCTAACCGCCGTGTCCGACGCATCATCGCGCCATAAAAATCAATGTTCGGGGGAACGTTGCCGTGAGCGGATTTTCACGCCGGGACTTTTTGAAAGGTACGGGATCGGCCGCTGCTGCTGTGATCGCGGGGCCGGCCGCTGCGGCGATGGGGCCGGACGACAAGTTCGACCTCGTGATCAAGAGCGGCGACGTGATCGACCCCAGCCAGTCGCTGCGCGGCAAGCGCGACGTCGGCATCCGCTGGGGCATGATTGAGGCGATCGAAGATGAGATCCCGGCCGCGCGCGCTAGCAAGACCATCAACGCATCGGGCAAGCTTGTGATGCCGGGCCTCGTCGACCTGCACTGCCACGTCTACCCCTACGGATCGGCGATCGGCATTCCCGCCGACGAACTGGTGCAATTCCAGGGCACCACGACCGTCGTCTCGGCGGGCGATGCCGGCGTCAACAATCTCGCGGCGCTGCGGCGCTTCATCGTGGCGCAGTCGCGGACGCGGATCTATGCCTTCGTCCATATCGCCAACAACGGCCTGTCGGCCTTTCCGGTGGCCGAGCTCTACAACATCGACAACGCCCAGGTCGAAGCCTGCGCCATGGCGCTCGCCGAGAACCCGGACTTCCTGATCGGGGTCAAGGTGCGGATGTCGGAGAACGTCATCTTCAAGCATGGCATCGAGCCGCTGAAGCGCGGCATCCAGGCCTGTGAGATGTGCGGCTGGCCGGCGCGGATGATGGTGCATATCGGCGGCGTCGAGACCAGGGAGTTGATGTCAGACATCCTCGATCTGCTGCGGCCGGGCGATATCCTCACCCATGCCTATTCCGGCGCGCCGAACATGTCCGGCGCCTTCACCAACATCGTGCAGGACGGCAAGCTGCTGCCGGCGGCGCTCGCGGCCAAGCAGCGCGGCGTGCTGTTCGACGTCGGCCATGGCGGCGGCAGCTTCGATTTCACGGTGGCCGAGATCGCGATCCCCGCCGGCTGCACGCCCGATACGATCTCCTCCGACATCCACGTCTTCTCCGGCAATTCGCCCGGCATCCCGTTCCTGCCCAACGTGATGAGCAAGTTCCTGGCGATGGGCTCCTCGCTGGACCAGGTGGTGGCGATGGCGACCTCGGTGCCGGCGCGGATCATCAACCGCACTCCGAAGATCGGCACGCTGCAGCGCGGCGCGCCCGGCGATGTCGCGATCATGGACCTCGTCGAGGGCCCGGTCTCCTTCGTCGACACCCGCAACAACAAGCGCGACGGCAATCTGCAACTGAAGCCGGTGCAGACCGTGGTCAACGGCGTGCCGTTCGGCCGGCCCTATCAGGCGCCGTTTTCGGTGCGGTGACTCAGTCTCACGATCACCTCTCCCCACCGGGGAGAGGTCGGCGCGGAGCGCCGGGTGAGGGAGTGCCGGTCCCACGAGAGAGCGTAACCCCTCACCCGGATTGTATCTGACGATACAATCCGACCTCTCCCACAAGGGGAGAGGTGGACCGCCAATGCCACGGCAGTCGCAACCGGGCGCTTACGTCCGCTTCTCCACATTGCTGCTGCGCGCGGGCACGCCGAACTCGTTGCGGCACACTTCGGCCAGCACCGCGACGCCTTCGCGGATCTGCTCGTGCGAGGGGCTGGCGAAGCAGAGGCGGAGCCGGCTGCCGGAATGCGCCTTGCTGGTCGACCATTCCGGTCCCGGATTGATCGAGACCCCGGCGGCAAGCGACGCCTGATAGAGCTTCATCGTGTCGACATGGTCGGGCAGCTTGACCCAGAGGAAGATGCCGCCCTTCGGCGCCTCGAACTCGGCCGCGGTGCCGAACTGCTCGTTCAGCGCCTCCATCAGCGTGTCGAGCTTGGCGCGCAGGCCCTTGGTCAGCCGCGGCACGTGGGTCGCAAAATGCGGCGCGCAATATTCCGAGAGCACCATCTGCTCCAGCGCGCCGGAGCCGGCGTCGGTCTTCAGCGGCAGCATCCGCGACATGATTTCCCAGGGCGCGACGATGAAGCCGACCCGCAGCGCCGGCGCGATCGACTTCGAGAACGAGCCGATATGGATCACGCCGCCATGCTTGCTCATGGCATAGATCGCCGGCGGCCGTTCGCCGTTCCAGATCAGATCGGCATAGCAATCGTCCTCGAAGATCGGCACGCCGTATTCTTTGGACAGCTTCAGCATCTCGGCGCGGCGGTTCTCGGGGAGGATCGAGCCGGTCGGGTTCTGCACGGTCGGGATGGTGTAGATGTATTTCGGGGTGATGCCGCGCCGCTTGTGATCGGCGAGCGCTGCGGCCAGCGCATCGATCCTTATGCCGTCGCCATCGAGGGGAATGCCGACCGCGTTGACGCCGAGCCGGGTCAGCCGGTTCAGCGAGCCCTGATAGGTCTCCTGCTCGATCAGCACGGTGTCGCCCTTGGCGAGCAGCGTGTGGTTGACGAGGTCGAGCGCCTGCAGCGAGCCGGAGACGATCATGATCTCGTCCGGCGTGCAGGCAATGCCGGCATCCCGCTTCAGCTTCTCGGTAAGGAACTGGCGCAGCGGCAGATAGCCCTGCGGCCCGTGCGCGAGGTTGTAGGTCGCGAGATTCCTGCCCTCGCGCTTCAGCACGGCATTGACCGCCTCGATCAGCCCATCGACCGGGACCTGGTCGGGATCGTTGTTGCCGCCGACGAAGCTGTATTTGGCGAGTCCGGTCCACCGCGCGGCCGGCGCAGGCAGGCCGGCCGGAAGCAGCGGTGCAAAGTCGAACTGCGCTGAGGTGGACATGGACGTTTCGCTCCGTGTTGTTGTCGTTGAGAAGGCCCGCCGGAGGCGGCCTTCCATGAAGTCAGTTCTTGCCGGTCAGCCGGATCGGGCGGCCCTGGCTGATGAATGCATAGTGCCCCGCGCCGACGCTGCCGACCATCAATGCCTCGACCGCCGGTTCCGCGATCTCGCCGGCGGCCGCCCAATCGACCACGAAATTCGCGCCGGTGCCGCCGCGGGTATCGGTCGTGGCGATCGAGACCTCGACGGTCGCAAACGGTTTTAGCGCGATCGGCGATTTGAGGTAGCTCTCCACCATCTTGCCTGATGTGTCGAAATAGGCGATCCGCTTCAGCACCAGGGGCCTCGTCTCGGAGGCGTTGTGCACGCTCAGCGTCACCGAGAAATCCGCTCTCAGCTTGCCCTGGCTCATCGACACGCTGGAATAGACCGGCACGTAGAATGCACCGGAGGCCGTGAGGCCTTCCGATGGCATCGCGGTCAGCGAGTTCGCAAAATTTTGTTCAATACTTCCGGGGGATTGTGCTAGCGCCTCTGTCATGCGCACGGTGAGCAGGCAGAGCAAAACTGCCAGAAAAATGCCGCCTGCGCGGATGTGACACATTGCTCGGTTGATCCTCACGCCCGGCCCTCTAGGTTGCGGCAACAGGAAGTCTTTGACGTATGCATGAACTCATTCGCGATATCACGCTCTGTATCCTGTTTGCCTGGGGGATTGGGCTGCTCGCCCACTTCTCCTGGCAACCGCTGATACTGGCCTACCTTATCGCCGGCTTTTTCATTGGTCCATTCGGCATGGGCTGGATCAAGTCCCAGGAGTCGATCAGCGTCATCTCCGAGCTCGGCCTGATCTTCATGCTGTTCATGATCGGGCTGGAAATCGACCTCAAGAAGATCATCCGTGCCGGCAAGGTCATCCTGTTCGCCGGCGCCGGCGAGCTGATCGGCGGCTGCCTGATCGGCGTGGCGTTCTTTGCCGGAATAGGCCTTGCGATCGGCGGCGGCAAGTTCGATGCGGTCTATCTCTGCGTCGCCTGCGCGCTGTCCTCGACCGTCATCATCGTCAAGGTGCTCTACGAGAAGCGCGAGCTGGACACACTGCCGGGCCGCATCACGCTCGGCGTGCTGGTGCTGCAGGACATCTTCGCGATCCTGTTCCTGGCGGTGCAGCCGAGCCTGGACAATCTGCAAATCAGCGTCGTGCTGCTGTCGATCGCCCGCGTCGCGGTGCTGGTCGCGACCGCGCTGGTGCTGAGCCGCTACGTGCTGCCGCGGCTGTTCCACCAGATCGCGCGCCGGCCCGAGCTCGTGCTGCTCGGCGCGCTCGCCTGGTGCTTCCTGATCGGCGAGATCGCCGAGCGGCTGCATCTGTCGCGCGAGATGGGCTCGCTGGTCGCCGGCGTCTCGATCTCGACCTTTCCCTACGCGCTCGACGTCACCGCCAAGGTCACGACGCTCAGGGATTTCTTCATCACGCTGTTCTTCGTCGCGCTCGGCATGACGATCCCGATCCCGGGCTTACAGGTGATCTGGCTCGCGCTTGTGATCGCGGCCTTCACGGTCGTGAGCCGCCTGGTCACGACGTTCACGCCGCTCTATCTGATGAAGCAGGGCCTGCGCGCCAGCCTGCTGCCGGCGATCAATTTGGCGCAGATTTCCGAGTTCTCGCTGGTGGTGATCCAGACTGGCGTTGCCGCCAACCATATCGGGACCGAAACCGCGAATGCGGTCTCGTTCGCCTTCGTGGTGCTGGCGGTGCTCTCGACCTTCGCGATGGCCCGCAGCGATCAGATCGTGCGCGGCCTGATCGGTCCGTTGAAGCGGATCGGGCTGCGTGATCTCGACCATCGACGCGAGGGCGGCGGCGCGTCCGGGCAGGAGGCGGAGGGACATGGCGAAATCCGGCGCATCGTCATCCTCGGCTTTTTCCGTGCCGCGAGCGCGCTGATCAGCCAGATCGAGCGGCAGAACCAGTCGCTGCTCGAGCAGATCAGCGTCATCGACTTCAACCCGCTGGTGTTCCGCACGCTGACCGACCGCGGCATGCATGTGATCTATGGCGACATCAGCAATGTCGATACGCTGGTTCATGCCGGCATCGGCAAGGCCGAGATCATCATCCTGAGCGTGCCGGATTTCCTCTTGGTCGGTGCCGACAACGAGAAGCTGGTACGCCACGTCCGCGCCCTGAATCCGACCGCGAAGGTTGTTGCCACCGCCGATCTCCTGACCGGCGTCGACGACCTCTACACGGCTGGCGCCGACTACGTGACGGTGACCCGGCTCAGCGACGCCGGCGAGCTCTATTCGGTGATTGAGGCCGCCGACGCCGGCCTGCTTGACGACAAGCGCGCCGAGCTGGACGCCCAGCTCAGCGACCGGCGCGAGGTGCTGCCGTAGGCGAGCATGATCCGGAAAAGTGGGGACCGGTTTTCCGACAAGATCATGCTCAAGCAAGGGGGCCACGGTGCCTGTCACCGTCCTGGTATGCCTGCCGGACGCATGGCGGGTTGCATAATGATACTGGCGCTGACATCGGAACCCGGCTAATCCACTGCCTGCATAAAGCGAGATGTCAGGACAATGGCCGATACGATCCAGGAAGTGCTGCAAGCCTTTGCGAAGGGTGAACTCGTCGTCGTCACCGACGATGACGATCGGGAAGGCGAGGGCGATTTGATCGTCGCGGCGTCGTTCTGCACGGCGGAAAAGATGGCCTTCATCATCCGCCACACCTCCGGCATCGTGTGCGCGCCGATCACCACCGAGGACGCCCGCCGGCTGCGGCTCGACCCGATGGTGGCACATAACGAGTCCAACCACACCACGGCCTTCACCGTCTCGATCGACTACAAGCCCGATGGCGGCACCGGCATCTCGGCCGATGAGCGCGCCTCCTGCTGCCGCGCGCTCGCCAATCCCAACGCCGGCGCCAACGATTTCGCGCGCCCCGGCCATATCTTCCCGCTGATCGCGCGCGACGGCGGCGTGCTGCTGCGCTCCGGTCACACCGAAGCCGCGGTCGATCTGTGCCGGCTCTCGGGCTTGCCGCCGGTCGGCGTCATCAGCGAGCTGATGAACGACGATGGAACCGTGATGAAGGGCGAGCAGGTCGCGAAATTCGCCGCCGCCCACAAGCTCAAGCATGTCACGATCGCGGACATGATCGCCTATCGCCAGGCGCGCGAGAAGCTGATCGAGCGGGTGGCGACCTTCACCACCGAAAGCCCGATCGGTCCGCTGCAGGGCTATGCCTATCGCTCGCCCTTCGACGAGATCATGCATGCCGCCTTCGTCTATAACGGCATCGGCGATGGCCGGGACGTGCTGACCCGGCTGCACAAGCCCAATATCGTGACGGACCTTTTCACCGGTCCGGCGCGGATGGAAGCCGTGTTGCGGCACTTCAAGGATGCCGGCCGCGGCGTGCTGGTCTATCTGCGGGATGGTGCCGCCGGTGTTCCGGTCCAGCCAGTGAGCGAGCAGAAGTCGGCGGAGGCCGATCGCAACAAGCAATGGCGCGAGGTCGGCGTCGGCGCGCAGATCCTGCGCGATCTCGGCATCACCTCGATCCGCCACCTGACCTCTTCGGTGCACGACTACAAGGGTTTGTCCGGTTTCGGCATCGAGATCGTGTCGAACGAGAGGCTGGAGTGCTAGCACCCGTCATTCCGGGGCGATGCGCGCGCATCGCCCCGGGCGTGACATACGCCCAATTCAATTGCGCTTCGCAGCATAGCGCTTTAATTTATCCGCCAATTTCCGAGTGACGATGCGAAAGGATGTTTCATGAGCGTGCGCCCCCAGGCCAAGGACAAGCCGGCTGCCGCCAGCTTCCAGTGGGATGATCCATTCCTGCTCGACGACCAGCTCACCGAAGACGAGCGCCTGATCCGCGACACTGCGCGAGCCTATGCGCAGGACAAGCTGTTGCCGCGGGTCACCAAGGCCTATCTGGAAGAGAAGACCGACCGCGAGATCTTCAACGAGATGGGCGAGCTCGGCCTGATCGGCGTGACGCTGCCCGAGGAATATGGCTGCGCCAATGCGAGCTACGTGGCCTATGGCCTGGTGGCGCGCGAAATCGAGCGCGTCGATAGCGGCTATCGCTCGATGAACTCGGTGCAGACCTCGCTGGTGATGTATCCGATCTACGCCTATGGCGACGAGAACCAGCGCAAGAAATATCTCCCCAAGCTTGCGACCGGCGAATGGGTCGGCTGCTTCGGCCTCACCGAACCGGATGCCGGTTCCGACCCCGGCGGCATGAAGACGCGCGCCGAGAAAGTGGCGGACGGCTACAAGCTCAACGGCGCCAAGATGTGGATCTCCAATGCGCCGATCGCCGACGTGTTCGTGGTGTGGGCCAAGTCGGCCGCCCATGACAATCAGATCCGCGGCTTCATCCTCGAGAAGGGCATGAAGGGCCTGTCGGCGCCGAAGGTCGGCGGCAAGCTGTCGCTGCGCGCCTCGATCACCGGCGAGATCGTGATGGACAATGTGATGGTGCCGGAAAGCGCGCTGCTGCCCAACGTCTCCGGCCTCAAGGGCCCGTTCGGCTGCCTCAACCGCGCCCGCTACGGCATCTCCTGGGGCGCGCTCGGCGCCGCCGAGGACTGCATGCACCGCGCGCGCCAGTACACGCTCGACCGCAAGCAGTTTGGCCGGCCGCTGGCCGCGACCCAGCTGGTGCAGAAGAAGCTCGCCGACATGGAGACCGAGATCGCGCTCGGCCTGCAGGCGAGCCTGCGGGTCGGCCGCCTGATGGACGAGGGCAAGATGGCGCCCGAGATGATCTCGATCGTCAAGCGCAACAATTGCGGCAAGTCGCTCGACATCGCCCGCATGGCGCGCGACATGCACGGCGGCAACGGCATCCAGATCGAGTATCACGTGATGCGTCACGCCGCGAACCTCGAGACGGTGAATACCTATGAGGGCACGCATGACGTCCACGCGCTGATCCTCGGCCGCGCGATCACCGGCATCCAGGCGTTCTCGTAAATCCCGGAGGCGTCATCCTGAGGTGCGCGCCTCTTCGGCGCGCCTCGAAGGATGACGAGAGGTGGTGCCTGACATCCTTCGAGGCTCGCAAGAGCTCGCACCTCCCGAGTGAGCGCCAAGCGCTCATCCGGGGATGACGGCTCACAAGGAATCGGATCCCATGGCCGACAACGACGACATCCCGTTCAACCGCGATTTTCCGCTGAAGCCCGGCGTGGTCGAACAGGTCCGGCCCGGCGTTCGCCGCGTCCTCTGCAACAATCCGAGCCCGTTCACCTTCACCGGCACGGTCAGCTACATCGTGGGGCAGGGCAAGGTCGCGATCATCGATCCCGGTCCCGACGACGAGGCGCATGCCAAGGCGCTGCTCGATGCGGTCAAGGGCGAGACCGTGACCCACATCCTGGTCACCCACACCCATCGCGACCATTCGCCGAACACGCCGCGGATCAAGGCTGCGACCGGCGCGCCCGTCTATGCCGAGGGACCGCACCGCGCCTCGCGCCCGCGCTTCGAGAGCGAGAAGCACAATCCGGAATCCGGCGCCGACCGCGATTTCCGGCCTGACGTCGAGGTTAAGCACGGTGACGTCATCGAGGGCAGTGGCTTCGCGCTGGAGGCGGTCGCCACCCCCGGCCACACCGCCAATCACCTGGCGTTTGCCTGGGCCGAGCGCAGCATCAATTTCGTCGGCGACCATGTGATGGGCTGGTCGACCTCGATCGTGGCGCCGCCGGACGGTTCGATGATCGACTACATGGCCTCACTCGAGCAGCTGGGGCAGCGCCCCGAGCAGCTCTATTTCTCCGGCCACGGCCCGGAGATTCCGGAGGGCCCGCGCTATGTCCGTTTCCTGGCGCGGCATCGCCGGGCGCGCGAAGCGTCGATCCTGCATCGCCTCGGCAAGGGTGAGGCCGACATCCCGACCATGGTGCGGGCGATCTATATCGGGCTCGATCCGCGCCTCGCCAATGCCGCCGGCTATTCGGTGCTGGCGCATCTGGAGGATCTGGTCGCGCGCGGCATCGTGGCGACGGACGGCGATCCCGTGATCGGCGGCACGTACCGGATGGCGTAACGACTCCCTCGATTCGTCATTCCGGGGCGCGCGAAGCGCGAGCCCGGAATCCATCGGGCCGCAAGTTATGTAGTGAAATGGATTCCGGGTTCATCGCTGCGCGATGCCCCGGAATGACGCTAGCGCGTCACTTCTTCACGGTCTTCGCCGGCGGCGCCTTCGGCGCGACCGGGGCCGCCTTCTTCGCCGGCTTGGCGTTTTCGTTGTCTGCGGCGGAGTTGAGGTCCTCGATCAGCTTCTTGACCCGCGCGGCGTTGCTGCCGAGATCGGTGTCGAAATAGCGCGAGGCGGAGCGGATATCGACGCGCGAGTCCTCGTCGTCGGGCGTGACCCGGATCGAGACGTCCTCGCGGAAACCCATGATCGGCGTGCGCGCCACCGCCTCGATGCGGCCGATCCGGCGCGGCGGCTGCGGCGCGCGTGCGTCGATGACGAGCCATTTGCGCCGGTTCACCAGCCGCAGCGTCATCTCATAGGCCCGGTCGACCGGGGTTTCCAGCTCGACGGTTTCGATATCGGGATAGGCCGCGCGTTGTTTCTCGGCCGAATAGAGCCCGGCATAGGCGGCCGGGTTGGTGCCGTCCCCGGTGCGCAGCCGTGCCAGGGCCTCGAATTTCGGCGGGTCGATCGCGTCAGTGGTGACGTCGTAGATCCGCGGCAGCTTGCGGTACTGATAGGTGAGATAGCCCGGATAGGCGAGGATCGCGGCGTCGATCACGAGCGCGAACAGGATCCGGCCCATGCCACGGGTGCCGTTCTGCCAGATCGCGGCGAAGGCGGCGAGGCCGAGCAGGATCGACAGGCCGGCCAGGCCCAGCGCGCCGAAGAAGGTCGCCAGCGCCGGTTTGACCTCGAGGAACCCGAACCGGACGATGATAATCGAGACCACCACCGCGACGACGGCAAAGATGGCGAGGTTGCGCGACCAGGTGGCGAGACCGGACACGGGCTCCTGCTGGTAGGGAGCGGAAAACCTGCGCGCCATCGTCGAAAATCTGCCGGTTGAGATGTCCCAAGGCGACCTCAGCCGCCGCCAATCATCGTGTGAGACCACGGACCTGCGGCGAATTCAAGGGATTTGGGCCCCCTCTCCCATGGAGGCACGGCTATCGCATATGGCTATCGGGCATGACGACGTGGAAACGTCGGTTACAGAAGCACGCGAATGCCATAGCCCCCTTGGGGCGAGCGTACGTCTGCCTGATTTCGGAATATTGGAAGAATATCCGCGAGTTGCCCGACGCGTCAAGTAGCCTGGTCGAACGCCGGCCACCGCCGGCTATACTTTGCATGGGGTTGTTTTCGATATTTTGGCAATGCGACTCCCCCGCAAGTGCGCAAGTGCAGGGGAATCGCGTATGGAAATCCCGAGTTTCTTCTGCAGTTCCGTCGCTACGCCGCGGCGGTCGGGAAGGTGTAGTCCTTGAACTGGTCGCGCAGCGCGGTCTTCAGGATCTTCCCGGTCGCGGTGTGCGGAATGCCGTCGACGAAGGCGACATCGTCGGGCATCCACCATTTGGCGATCTTGCCATCCATGAACTTCAGGATGTCCTCGCGCGTGGCGCTCTCGCCCTGCTTGAGCTGCACGATCAAGAGCGGCCGCTCATCCCATTTGGGGTGATGGACGCCGATCACGGCCGCTTCCGCCACCGCCGGATGGCCGACCGCGAGGTTTTCCAGATCGATCGAGGAGATCCATTCACCGCCGGACTTGATCACGTCCTTGGAGCGGTCGGTGATCCGCATGTAGCCGTGCTCGTCCATCGTCGAGACGTCGCCGGTGTCGAAGAAGCCGGCATCGTCGAGGATGTTGGCATCGACCCGGAAATAGGCCTTGGCGATCGCGGGGCCCGAGACCTTGAGGCGGCCAAAAGTCTTGCCGTCCCACGGCAGCTCCTTGCCGGCATCGTCGGTGATTTTCATCTCCACGCCGAACGGCGGGTAGCCCTGGGTCTGCAGGATGTCGAGCCGCTCCTCGCCGCTGCGATCGGTGAACGGCGGCTTCAGCGTCGCCAGCGTGCCGAGCGGGCTCATCTCGGTCATGCCCCAGGCGTGGCGCACCTGGCTGCCCATGTCGAGGAACGCCTTGATCATCGAGCGCGGCATCGCCGAACCGCCGCAGATCACCATCTGCAGGTCCGGCAGCTTGACATTGTTGGCGGCCATGTATTGCAGCAGCATCAGCCACACCGTCGGGACACCCGCGGTGTGGGTGACCTTCTCGGTCGACAGCAGCTCGTACACCGAGGCACCGTCGAGCTTCGGGCCCGGCATCACGAGCTTGGTGCCCATCGATGGCGCGGAGAAGGCGATGCCCCAGCTGTTGGCATGGAACAAGGGCACCACCGGAAGCATTGTGTCCGAGGCGGAGGTGCCGAGCGCGTCCTTGGAGTTGGCCATCAGCGCGTGCAACACGTTGGACCGGTGCGAATAAAGTACACCCTTGGGATCGCCCGTGGTGCCGGAGGTGTAGCACATCGCCGCCGCGGTGTTCTCGTCGAAGGTCTTCCATTCGAACTTGCCGTCCGATGCCGCGATCCAGTCCTCATAGGCGACCGCGTTCTTCAGCGTGGTCTGCGGCATGTGCGCCTTGTCGGTCAGCACCACGTAGCGCTCGACGCTCGGCAGCTGGCTCGCGATCTTCTCCAGCACCGGAACGAAGGTGAGGTCGGTGATGACGATGCGGTCCTGGGCGTGGTTGACGATCCAGGCGATCTGTTCCGGAAACAGGCGTGGATTGACCGTATGGCAGATCGCGCCGATCCCCATCACGCCGTACCAGACCTCGAGGTGGCGCCAGGTGTTCCAGGCGATGGTGGCGACGCGGTCGCCGAGCTTGATGCCGTCGCGTTCCAGGCTCTGCGAGACCTTCAGGGCGCGGGCATGGATTTCGGCGTAGGTGGTGCGATGAATCGGGCCTTCGACCGACCGCGTCACGACTTCCTGCGTGCCGTGATATTTGGCGGCGTGCTCAATAATCTTGTGGCACAGCAACGGCCAATCTTGCATCAAGCCAAGCATACGCAAATCCCTCCTCGATCCTCACGCATGATCCGCCGGGCTCTTGGACGGCCGGCAGTAAAATCATGGAACTGACATGAACTGTAGCGCGGAGAAAGCAAGCCGAAAATGGCTTGATGGCGCGTTTCGCCGCGGGGGCCCGGCAATGGTTACCGCTGCCGCCGCGCTGCTTTGCCTTGGCATGCAAGCCGGGCCCGCGGCCGC
>NZ_JACMYP010000013.1 GCF_020889705.1 Bradyrhizobium altum
GTTTGCGGTCGCGATCGCTCATGTGAGGCTTGTGTCACGGCTCTCGATTATTGGCAATTTAACCGGCAAATAGGCGGCCCGCTTGGTTGACTTTGGGGACCGCCTTCGCCCATAAACGCGCCCGACCGCGCACCCGCTTCGGGTCGGCCGGTTATCAGCGTCATCTCGATGACCCGGTCCGCCGCCACTCGCGCGGCCGGTCTGATGCTGTTGGACGGGGGAGTGTCCCGAGTGGCAAAGGGAGCTGACTGTAAATCAGCCGCCTCATGGCTTCGCAGGTTCGAGTCCTGCCTCCCCCACCAGCCTTCGCTCGCTTCGCGAGCTACGGCTAGGCAAGCCAGCAAGACTCCATCGTAGCGAAGTGAGCGAAGGCTGCCGCGCCGAAGCCCAAAGGGCGAAGGCGGGCTGCATCTGGCGCGCCCCAACTCCCACGTCTCCAGCAGCATCATACTGCGCCACTCACCCCCGCAAACCACGCCGCAGCAGCTTGGCAAAATCCTGCGCCATCTGCGACGGCGCTTCATGCGTCGGGGAGAGGATCGCGATCTGGTACTGGATCTTCGGCTTGAACGGGCGGATGGTGAGGCCCTCGGTGAAGGGCTTGCTCACCACGGGATCGACGATGCCGACGCCGCGGCCCTCGGCAACGAGCTGGCACGCGGTCGAGAAGAATTCGGTCTCCGCCACCACGTTCCAGCGCGCGCCATATTCGGAGAAGGCGGATGCCAGCTGCTGGTAGATCGGATCGCCGCGAAACAGCGTGACGAACGGGACGCCGTCGAGGTCATCAGGGGTGATCTGCTTGAGCTTCGCCAGCGGATGCGCATGCGGCAGCATGCACACGCACTCATACGAGAACACCTCCATGTGCGAGGTCGGATAATCCTGCGGCAGCTCGGCGACCGCGAGATCGAATTGCTGCGTCGAGATCAGCTCGCGGACGGTCGCGGAATTGCGCGTGATGATCTTGATCTGCAGCTCGGGCTTGTTGCTGGCGAACTGCGCTAGCAGGCGCGGCAGCAGGTTGATCGAAATGCTCGGATAGGCCGCGATCGCGAGGTGACCGCGCCGGCCGGACCTGATCTCGGCCGCAACGCGCGATGCGTTCTCGGCAGCTTCGAGGGCGCGCGCCGCCTCGACATAGAACAGCTTGGCTTCCGGGGTCGGTTGCAGGCGGCCGCCTCGGCGCAGGAAGAGATTGAGGCCGGTCTCGTGCTCGAGGCCCGCGATCATCGTGCTGATGCCGGGCTGCGACATGCCGAGCAGTTCGGCAGCCCTGGTCATGGTGCCGTGGAGCATAAGGGCGCGGAAGCATTCGAGCTGTCTGAGGCGCATGAGCGACTATACGAATCTGCTATAATGGACACAATTAATATTATTAGAATTACATGAAGAGCGGTGCTCCAATGGCGCAACGAGCCATTGAGGAGGCACCAAATGACCGCAGCAACCATCGATCTGACCCGCGCCCGTCTGATTCCAGCCCGCAATGGCGTGGCGGCTCGCCTGGATGCGGGAGAGACGGTCATGGTCGTCAACACCCATGGCAAGCAGGTGGTCGATACCTGGGCCTTCAATGCCCGCGACACCGGCGAGTTCATGTCGATGGAGCACAGCCGCGCATCGATGCTGCGGCTCGTTCCGCGCGTGGGCGACACGCTGACTACCAACCGGCGCCGCGCGATCCTCACCTTCGTCGCCGACACGACGCCGGGAATCCACGACACGTTGATCGCGGCCTGCGACATTCACCGCTATCGTCAGCTCGGTGCGGTCGGCCATCACGACAATTGCACACAGAATCTGGCGCACGCGCTCGAGGCGATCGGCCTGTCGGTTGCGGTGACGCCGGCGCCGCTCAATCTGTTCATGAATGTACCCGTCACCGACGGTGGTCAACTGGACTTCAAGTCGCCCGTCAGCGAGGCGGGGCAGTATGTGGCGCTGCGTGCCGAGATGGATCTGGTCATCGTGTTCTCCGCCTGTCCGCAGGACATGGTGCCGGTGAACGACATGCGGCCGACCGACGCTCATTTTCTCATCGCCTGATACAGGCCGCGCGGAGAACCGATCATGCGCAAGCTGCCGCCGCTCAATGCCGTCCGCGCGTTCGAAGCCGCCGCGCGTCATAAGAGCTTCACCGCCGCCGCCAATGAACTCTGTGTCACGGTGACGGCGATCAGTCACCAGGTCCGGCAGCTGGAAGCGATCCTCGGCCACAAGCTGTTCGAACGCTCCGGCCGCGCGGTCGTGCTGACCGCGGAGGGCCATGCGGTGTTCCCCATGCTGCGCGACGGCTTCGACCGCATGGCGAGCGCGTTCGCCGCGATCCGTCCGCCGGCCGACGGCGATGCGATCACGGTATCGACCACGCGCGCCTTCGCCGAGCGCTGGCTGATGCCGCGGCTCGCGCGCTTCAACGCGGCGTTTCCGCACCTCGTCGTCCACATCGATGCGACCGAAGAGGTGCGGACGCCGGGTGCCGACGGCGTCGATTTGGCGATCCGCTACGGACGCGTCGACCGCGCCGGCGAGACATCGGTGCTGTTCAGCGATCGCTACATCGCGGTTGCGGCGAGCGCGATCTGTCCGCCCGGTGCCCGTCTTGCCATCGACGACGTCCGTTCGCGTTCGCTGCTGGCCTACCGCTGGAAGAACGCCACGCTGGATTCGCCGGCGTGGTCGGCCTGGCTCGCGGGGGCCGATCATGATCCCGGCCGGGACTTCCGTATCTCCTGGTACAGCGAGGAGCCGCTGGCGTTGCACGCCGCCGAGCGTGGGCTCGGGCCGCTGTTGTGCAGCGATGCGCTGGTGGACGAGCAATTGCGCGACGGCACGCTGCGCCGGCTCGACGGTCCCGCGCTTGCGGGCTTCGCCTATCGCCTCGTCGATGCGCCAAGCGCTGCCCGGCACAAATCAGTGACGGCGTTCATCGACTGGTTGCGGACAGAGGCGGCTACCTTTCGTGCAACTCCCGAACAGGTCATGACACGGGCCGCGTGAAGTAGGGCAGGGTCTCGACGCGGACCCGGTACGTGCCTGCCTTGACCAGGCCGTCGAGATGCGCCGCGATGTCCTCGAGCGATGCGAACCAGACCTTGCGTTCGGCAACGATTTCTTCGAGCCAGCGCTCCACGACGCGCCAGCGGGCAAGCCGGCCGGTCAGGAACGGGTGCCAGATCCCCATCCAGAATCCGCCGGCCTCATAGGCGGCTTCGAACTCCTCGAACGAGGCGGCAAGGCCCTCGCTCGGCGATTTGACCGGCATCATGTAGCCGATCTCCGCGTAATGGGCGAAGGGCGGCCAGTCGTCCGATCCCCAGTGCGGCGGCATCTCATAGAGCGACCCGCGTGCGGTACGCATCTGGTACGGGATGTCGTCGGCCATCAGCGACGAATCGTAGACAAAGCCGTGCTCGATCAGGAGGTCGATCGTGGTCTGGTTGGCGTTGTACACCGGCGCACGGTAGCCGCGCGGCTTGCGCCCGGTCATCGCGACATGGATGCCGAGGGCGCGTTCGAAGGCCTCACGCTGCTGCGCCGATGAAATCTCCGTCGGATCCTCATGGATGTAGCCGTGATGGCCGATCTCGTGGCCATCCCTGAGGATCGCCTCCACCGCATCCGGATAGCGCTGCATGGCCCAGGCCGGCATGAAGAACGATTGCTTCAGGCCGAGGCGGCGATAGGTCTCAAGGATGCGCGGCACGCCGACGGTCGGCCCGTATCGTCCCATCGTGATCGGATAGAGCCGGTCGAAGGAGTCCTTCGGGCGCGCGATGTGGATCAGGCTGTCGGCGTCGACGTCGAACGTGATCGCACAGGCGCAACGCGCACCGTTTGGCCAGGGGATGGGGTTGCGGATCATCGGATCATCCTCGTGCAGCCGGCGGACAGCGGTGCATCATTCCGCGGCCACATTAACAGGCTCGTCGATTCCAAGACACTGCCGGACCAGCACCGGGATCGCGGCGAAGGCGTCGGCGAGCGAGCGCCGGTAGCGTTCATCGTTGAACTCCTGGTAGTCGACCGCGATCAGATGGCTCTCCTGCACCCCGAGATAGTGCGCGCAGGTGAAGATGTGGGTCTCCAGATGGTTCATGGTTTCCCGCACCCCGCCGGGGCCGAAGCCGAATTCGCCGCGCGAGCTCAGCACCACCAGCGTCTTGCCGCGCATGATCGGCTCGAGCGGAAAGTCGCCGCGCGCGAGATCGAAGCTGAAGGTCTTGTCGATGCGGATCACCTTGTCGAACCATGACTTCAAGGCAGCCGGCATGCCGTAATTGTGCATCGGTGCGCCGATCACGATCACGTTGGCGCGTTCAAGCTCGTCGATCAGCGCATCGGAGAGACGAAGCTCGTCGTGCTGCTCCGCCGTGCGGTCGCCGGGCGCGGTGAAGGCGGCGGCCACCCACGCCTCCGTGATGAGTGGCGGCGGGTTGCGGCCGACGTCGCGCGCGATGATCGTGGCGCCGGGCTCGTGCGTCAGCCAGTGCTCGACGAACGAGTTGGAGAGTTTCCGGCTGACCGAACGGTCGCCGCGCGGGCTGGCATCAATACGCAGAAGTGTCGTCATCCCTGGCCTCGGCTGATTGGGGAGCAATGCGTCGGCCGCATAATGCCCCGGGTGCCTGGTTCGGCGTGATTGACGAATCCGGCAGCTGAGTTGAGAAAATCTCAACAATGAAGCGGAGCGCCATGGTGACGCGGTCTGCGAGCGTGATCGCGGCGAGATCTGTCGCTATTCAGCACGCAAACTTCACTCTCGACGTCGTCTCAACCCGGCTTGAGGATTTCTCATTATCGCCTCACGGCTGCCTGCTGCTCAGATGCCCCATCCGGCCCAAACCAATGCGCCGGACAAACGGGGGAAACATGTTGCTCAAGCAGACACAGCTTCCGGCGCAGGATGAGGCCGGCTTCGATGCCCACGGAATCGAGCCGGTGCCGGCGGCGCACCGCACGTCGTCATCGTTCGATCAGTTCTGGATCTGGACTGGCGCGAACATCGCGCCGATCAACTGGGTGCTGGGCGCGCTCGGAATCCAGCTCGGCCTGAGCCTGCTGCAAACGCTTGCCGTCATTGTCGTCGGCAATTTGTTCGGCGCGGCGCTGTTTGCCGCCTTCTGCCTGATGGGACATCGCACCGGCGTGCCGCAGATGGTGCTGGGCCGGCTGGCGTTCGGCCGCCGCGGCGCCTATCTGCCGGCGCTGGCGCAGGTGCTGATGCCGATGGGGTGGGTCGCGATCAACACCTGGATCGTGCTCGATCTCTGCATGGCTGCGTTCGATCGGATGGGGCTTGGCGGCAGCATCGAGCTCAAATACGCGATCGCGGTGCTGGTGATGCTGTTTCAGATCGGCATCGCGGCCTGGGGCTTCAATGCCATCAAGGTGTTCGAGCGCTACACCATGCCGTTCATTCTGCTGATCATGGCGGTCATGACCGGGCTTGCTTTCCTGCGCGTCGATATCAAGTGGCAGTCGGCGACCGTGACCGGCATGCCGGCGTTCGCCGCGGCGACGCAACTGATGACCGCGATCGGCATCGGCTGGGGCATTTCGTGGCTCACCTATGCGTCCGACTATACGCGCTTCACCAGGCCCTCGCTCAGTGCCGCCAAGGTGTTTCGGGCGACATTTCTCGGCATGTTCCTGCCGACTGTCTGGCTCGCCTTCCTCGGTGCGGCTATTGCGTCCGCCGGCGCCGGCTCCGATCCGTCGAAGCTGATCATCGCAGCGTTTGGTGCGATGGCGCTGCCGGTGCTGCTGGTGCTGCTCCATGGCCCGATCGCGACCAACATCGTCGTGATCTATTCGGCGGCGCTGTCGTCGCTCGCGCTCGATCTGCGGCGGCCGCGCTGGGTGATCTCGGTGCTGTCCGGCCTGATCGCCTCCGCGATCCTGTACGGGTTCCTGCAATCGGGCGATTTTGCCCATGCCTTCGACAATTTCATGGTCGCCCTGATCGTCTGGATCAGCCCATGGGCGGGCGTGACGCTCGCGGACTTCTACCTGGTGCGACGCGGCCGCATCGATGTCGCCTCGCTCTACGAGGAACCGGGTCGGGATCGTGATTACAACTGGGCGGGGCTGATCGCCTTTGCTGCCGGCTTCGTGGCGGCGTGGGCCTTCCAGATGGGCACCATCAAGGCCATGCAGGGCCCGCTGGCGTTGGCGACGGGCGGGTTGGATCTGTCGTGGCTCACCGGCATCGGCGTTGCGATGGCGAGCTACCTTGCGCTGCATCGGCTGTTTGGACGTCCGCTGGCGCGGAGTGTCCCGTCGCCGGCCGCAGACGCAGTGTCGATCGAACCCGCGCCCACATCGACCTGACAGGGGTACGGCTTGCGCCTGTTCACTCCATCCGCGCAAACATCTCCACCAGTGTCTCGCGCAGCCAGCGCTGCGCGGGGACGGTGTCGTTGCGCTGGTGCCAGAACAGGCTGACGATGCGCGGTGGCGCCGGCAGCGGCACCGGCACCGCATGCAGATGGGGCGCCTGGCGGGACTGCGCGCTGAGGTCGCGCGGCAGCACCGCGATCAGGTCGGACTGGCGCACGATCTCGTAGGCGGCGTTGTAATGATTGACGATGGCGACGAGGTTGCGCGACAGCCCGCGCGAGCCGAGAAACTGGTCATAGGTCGGCAAGGTTCGGCCGGCCAGGCTCACATCGACATGCTTGGCGTTGAGGAAGCTGCGCACATTCAGCCGCTTCCTGCCTGCAAGCGGGTGATCACGCCGCATGAAGCAGGCATAGTCCACCGTCCACAGCGAGCGCGAACGGATCAGTCCCTGATGCAGCGCCTCATTGACATAAACGCTCAGCACGCAATCGACCCGGTTGTCCTCGAGCTGGTCGGCGATCCCGATGATGGTGTTCGGCACGGTGCGGATGCGCGCCGTCGGCGCCATCTCGGCGAAGCGGTTCAATAGCCGCGGCATCACCAGAGCCGCCACGTAGTCCGACATCGACAGGCTGAACTCGGTCTGCGCACGGCGTGAATCGAAGACCTCCTCGTCGAGCGCGCCGCGGATGCTCTCCAGCGCGCCGCCGATCGGATCCCACAGCGCCACGGCCCGCTGGGTCGGGCGGATTCCCGTGCCGGATCTGACGAACAGGGGATCGCTCAGCGCGTCACGTAGTCGTGCCAGCGCATTGCTCACCGCGGGCTGCGTCATCTTGAGCGTGTTCGCGGCGCGCGTGACGCTGCCCTCCGTCATCAGCGCCTCGAAGACTTTCAGGAGATTGAGATCGAGCGTGCGAAACGGCATCGGCGACATTCATGTTGGTGATATACTAGATCATAATTATAAATTATTGCGATAATTGAGGTTTGTCTATCATTCCCCCGAACACGGGCGCCGGGCCGTGGTTCAGGGGGATATTCATGTCAATGATATCGGCGCGCATCGAGCGCCTGCCGTTCGCGCGTTTCCATGTGCACCTGCTGCTGATGGGCGGCCTGGGCTATCTGTTCGACGCGATGGATGCCGCGGTGCTGGCATTCATCCTCCCGGTGCTGCGCACCGCCTGGGGGCTGACCAATGTCGAGACCGGCGTGCTCGGCAGCAGCACCTTTGTCGGCTATCTGTTCGGCGCGCTGCTCGCGGGGACGCTGGGCGACCTGATCGGCCGCCGTACGGTGATGATGTCGGCGCTCGCGCTCTACAGTGCAGCCTCGCTGGTGAGCGCGACAGTGGACAGCTGGCCGGCGTTCTTCGCCGCGCGCGTCGTCGCCGGCATGGGCACCGGCGCGGAAAGCGCGATCATCGCGCCTTATCTCGCGGAATTCGTGGCGCGGCGTTACCGCGGCGCCTTCACCGGCGCGCTCGCCGGCTTCTTCTCGTTCGGCTTCGTCGCGGCTGCCTTGCTCGGCTATTTCATCGTGCCCGCCTACGAGAATGGCTGGCGCATCGTGCTCGTGATCACTGCAATACCTGTCGTGATGCTGCTGTGGTGGCGCCGGTCGCTGCCGGAATCTCCGCGCTGGCTGGAAAGCCGCGGCAGGGTGAAAGAAGCTGAAGCGGTGCTCGATAAAGTCGAGGCGAGCTTTGCGCGCGAGGGCCGCGTGCTGCCGCCGCCGGTCGCAGAGCCCGTTCTGCCGGCCGTATCGTCGGGAACGCTGCTGAGCAATTTTGCGGCGCTGCTGACCGGCCGCCAGGCGCGGATCACCACCATGACCTGGATCATGTGGCTGTCGATCACGTTCAGCTATTATTCGTTCTTCGTCTGGATTCCCGGCCTGCTGGTGCAGAACGGCATGAGCATCACCAAGAGCTTCGGCTATTCGCTCGCGATGTATTGCGCGCAGGTGCCGGGCTATTTCACCGCCGCCTTTTTCAATGAGCGGATCGGCCGGCAGTCCACGATCGCGTCCTACATGATCCTCGGCGGCGCCAGCGCGCTCGGGCTCGCCTTTGCCGCGAGCGACGGGCAGATCATGGCGGCCGGCCTGCTGCTGTCGTTCTTCATGAACGGCACCTATGCCGGCGTCTATGCCTACACGGCCGAGGTGTTTCCGACGGCGATCAGGACCACGGGGGCAGGCCTTGCGTCCGCCATCGGCCGCATCGGCGCGATCATTGCCCCGATCCTGGTCGGCTATCTCTACCCGAATTTCGGCTTCGCCGGTGTGTTCGGCGTCACCACGACGGTGCTGCTGGTCGGTGCCGTCACCGTCGTGCTGATGGGCGTGCCGACGCGCGGCCGATCGTTGGAAGACATCGCAAGCGAAGCCGCGTGATCACACCGGCCGCGTCCCGACAGGAGACCCTTATGTCCACGACCCTCTTCAAGAATGCCGCGCTGCTCGATCCGCTGCGGCCCGATCTCCTCGAAGACCACCACGTGCTGGTCGAGGATCGCCTGATCAAGGAGGTGTCCGATCGGCCGATCGAGGCCTCAGTCGATCGTGTCATCGACCTCAAGGGCAAGACCCTGATGCCCGGCCTGATCGACCTGCATGTCCATGCGGTCGCCGTCGAGCTCGATCTATCGCAGCAGGCGCGGATGGCCAACGTGCTGGTGACGCTGCGCTCGACTATGCTGCTGCGGGGCATGCTGAAGCGCGGCTTCACCACCGTCCGCGATGCCGGCGGCGCCGGCTATGCGCTCAAGCAGGCGATCGACACCGGGCTGACTGATGGGCCCCGGCTGTTCGTCTCCGGCCGCGCGCTCAGCCAGACCGGCGGGCACGGCGACGGGCGCGGCCGCTCGGACTATCTGAGCGACCCGACCTGCTCCTGCTGCGTGCGGGTCGGCGCGATCGCGCGCGTCGTCGACGGCGTCGATGCGGTGCGCAAGGCGGTGCGCGAGGAACTGCAGATGGGCGCCGACCAGATCAAGATCATGGCGTCCGGCGGCGTCGCGTCGCCCACCGATCCGATCGGCGCGTTCGGCTACTCCGAGGACGAGATCCGCGCCATCGTCGCGGAGGCGCGGGCGCGTCACACCTATGTGCTGGCGCATGCCTACACCGCGGAGGCGATCGAGCGCGCGGTGCGCTGCGGCGTGCGCACCATCGAGCACGGCAATCTGGTCGACCTACCGACCGCGCGCCTGATGGCCGAGCAGGGCGCCTATGCGGTGCCGACGCTCGTCACCTACGAGGCGCTGGCCACCGAAGGCGCTAAATACGGCCTTCCTGCCGCGAGTGTCGCCAAGGTCGCCGACGTCCGTGACGCCGGCTTGCGCTCGCTCGCGATCTACCGCGAGGCCGGCGTCAAGATGGGTTTCGGCACCGACCTGCTTGGGCCGTCGCAGCGCCTGCAGAGCGACGAGTTCCGAATCCGCGCCGAATTGTTGGGCCCGCAGGCGGTGATCGCGAGCGCGACCATTGTCGGCGCCGAGGTGCTCGGCATGGAGGGCAAGCTCGGCCGCATCGCGCCGGAGGCCTTTGCCGATCTGCTGGTGGTCGAGGGCAATCCGCTGCGCGACGTGACCTGCCTGCTCGGCCAGGGCGAGCACATCCCGCTGGTGATGAAGGCCGGCAAGGCCGAGGTCGACCGGCTGGGCGGGTAACGCAAGATAAAGTCAGGCTGGATCGATCCTGTGGCAGGCTTCCTGAACCTCCCGCGCAAGCGGGCAGGGCGATCGCGTATGGCTATCGGCCACGTTACATAGCCGGCCATGACGACGTCGAGGCGTCAGTTGCAGAAGTCCGCAAACGCCATATGCGATAGTCCCGGAGCGAGACGCCTCTGCACGATTTCTGGATAATAGAAGAATGCCAGTGAGTTGCCCGACGAGTCAAGTCGCCGTGTCCGCCGGCTACTTTGCATGGGGTTGTTTTCGATATTTTGGCAGTGCGTCCATGCGAGGGCAGGCTATCGCATCCGGCTCTCTTATGACCGTCCGGCCTCACCACACCACGCGGAGGCCCGCGGTGCCCTTCGAGGGGCTCGGGCAGGCCGATTAGCTCGATCACGATACCGCTGGCGGCGTTGACGCGGCCGGGCGGAAACACGACATATCGCCTGCCGATCCCATCCGCCGCTCCGGAGCAAGCCATGAACGCGCCCAACATCGATGCCGTCACGCCGCAGTCCGACGGCGACGTTGTGGCCTGGCTGACCCATGAGACCCGCGACCAGCGGTTCATCGACAACATCTTCGCCGAGCTGTGCATCCGGCTGCAGCGCACGGGCATTCCGCTCAAGCGGGCGACCATGAATCTCCTGATCCAGCATCCGCAATGGCTCGGCGCCCGGATCATCTGGGCGGACGGCAAGCGCGAGGCCGAGATCACGCGGGTCGACTACGATGTCCAGCAGCGATCGGAATATATCGGCAGTCCGGTCTACGAAATCCATCAGGGTGCCGACGAGGTGCGCGAGAAGCTCGAACGTGACCCGTCGCAGGGCCGCCAGCACGCGCTCTATGACGACATGCGCGCGCAGGGCCTGACCGACTATGTGGCGTGGCCGCTGCTGCATACGCTCGGCAAGCGGCATGTCGTGACCTTCGCGACCGACCGTGCCGGAGGTTTCGATGATGCGCATATCGCCAGCCTGAAGACGGTGCTGCCGGTGCTGGCGCTGGTCAGCGAGATCCGGATGAAGAACCGCCTGGCGCGGACGCTGCTCGAGACCTATGTCGGGTCGCACGCCGGCGAGCTGATCCTGGCCGGCGCGACGCGGCGGGGCAGCGGGACCACGGTGAGCGCCGCGATCATGATCTGCGACCTCAGGGATTTCACCCGGATCTCGGATAGCTGGCCGCGCGACGACGTGATCGATCTGCTCAACGACTATTTCGATGCGATGTCGGAGCCGATCGCGCGGCACGGCGGGGAGATTTTGAAGTTCATCGGCGACGGCCTGCTCGCCATTTTTCCGCTCAGCGAGCCCAAGGCCTGCGCCAACCTGCTGCATGCGGTAGCCGAGGCGCGGCTGGCGATGGCGGCGCTGAGCGAAAGGAACGGCATGATGGGCCGTGCGCCGATGAATTACGGCATCGGCGTCCATGTCGGCGACGTCATGTACGGCAATATCGGATCGCGCAGCCGGCTCGACTTCACCGTCATCGGCCCCGCCGTGAACATGGCTTCGCGCCTCGAAGCCCTCACCAAGCAGTTGAAGAAGACGGTGCTGCTGTCCCGCGCCTTCGCGGATCTCGTCGAGCACGATTTCGCGCTCGAACATGTCGGCGAGCATCCGGTGCGCGGCTTCAGCGAGCCGATCGAGCTGTTTGCCTATAACGGCTGAAGAAATCTTCAGGCCGGCGTCGCCTTCTGCGCCGGCGCAGCTCGATCGATGAATCCCTTGGCAAGGGCGTGGTAGACGCCCTCCTTGCAGATCAGGCGCGAACTCGCGTGCGCGATCAGGGCCGCGGCCATCAGCGGCACGACCATGGCGTGATTGTCGGTCATCTCGGTGACGATCACGAAGGCCGTAATCGGGGCCTGAACCACGCCGGCGAAATATGAAACCATGCCGAGCAGCATGATGGCCGCAAGCGGTGCGCCGTGAAACAGCGGCGCGATGTTGGAGCCGAGCCCGGCGCCGACCGCGAGCGATGGCGCGAAGATGCCGCCCGGCATGCCGCTGATCGAGGCGAATGTGGTGGCCAGGAATTTCCACACGCTGAAGCTCGCGGGCAATTGCGATCCTGCTTCGAGCGCGGATTTGACCTGCTGATATCCCGTGCCGTAGATCGCGCCGTCGGAAGCGATTCCGCAAATCGCCGCGGCAAATCCGCAGATCGCGGCAAAGCCAACCGGGTAGCGCTTGATCGCGCGCCCGACCGGATTGGAAAATCCGCGCGCCATTGCGATCAGGATGCGGCTGAACAGGCCGCCCGCCAGACCTCCGGCCACGCCGCAGAGCGGGACCGCGAGCCAGTCGGCGCCGTTGCGCAGGGCCGTCGCGCTGGTGCCGAAATAAGTGTAGTTGCCCATCAGAGCGAGCGAGGTCAGGCCCGCGGCGATCACCGCGCCGATGATCAGGCTGGAGGTTCGCGTCTCGAAGGCGCGGCTCATTTCCTCGATGCCGAACACGATCCCGGCCAGCGGGGTGTTGAAGGCGGCCGCGACGCCCGCGGCCGCGCCGGCAAGGATCAAGCCGGGTTGGCGCCGGGGCGAGAAGCGGCCGAGCGCAAACATGATCGACGCGCCGATCTGCACCGTCGGTCCCTCGCGCCCGACCGATGCGCCACACAATAGCCCGAACAGGGTCAGCAGAATCTTGCCGGTGGCAATGCGCAGCGAAACCAGACTTTCCCGCGCGGTCTGGTCGGTCAGATGGCGTGCGGCGATGGCCTGCGGGATGCCACTGCCTTGAGCGTTCTGAAAAAAGCGTTTGGTCAGGTAGACCGACAGCGCGAAGCCCATTGGCGTCAGCACCAGCGAGGCATAGCGGACATGCGACACCAGTGCGGAGAAGGCGACCTGCGCCAGATCTGCGAGCTGGGCGAGTGCGACGGCCGCCGCGCCGACCGCAATGCCGCCCAGCAAGAAGATGGCCCGGCGCTGCCAACGCGCGGAAACGATTCTGAACAGCCGCCTCTGGCGGTTGGAGGGGAAGCCCATTCTGACGCAATTCCGGCTGATGTCGTGGTCCGGTCCGGACGGATCTCGCCATTCCTAGCACGCGTCGATGGTGGGTGAAGCTCAACAAATCAGCAAGGCGTGCCCGCGCAGCCGCCAGATGCCGAAGCCGAAATCTGTGCTTTTCCGCGGGCAACAGAGATCCCGCCGCCTATCTCCGGCGCCGCTGCTTCCTTGGAAACAGCCGATCGCGGATATAGCGCGAGGTCGGCGTCAGGCGAAGTCCGCGGGGCTTCTGCCAGGCGGCGCGGTCGATCTCCTTCTTGTCGCCGATCGCCAGCCTTCCCTTGGCGTTCTTGGCGATGAAGATCGCATCGCTCATCCTGCGGCCGGAGCGCTTGTTCTTGGCCGTCACTTCCTTCCACAGGCTGAGCCTGCCGAGCTTGAGCTTCGGCAGCTCTTCCTTGATCTCACGCTTCAGGCAGTCCTTGCCGGTCTCGCGCGCACGCCTGCGTCCGCCGGGGAACATCCACAGCCCGTCAGATCGACGTCGGACCAGAAGGACCTTGCCGCGCTTCGCGGCAACCAGTTTGGAAGACTTCGTCATGTACTGCGCAATGATCGAAACAGAATCGGCTCCATTCTAATTTGTCTATTTGAGTAGACAAGTTCCAAGGGCGAATTGTTCCACAGTCATATGTCGGCTATTTGTCTGCCACGGATCGCCTGAGCACTGAGAAATCCTGACGACACGCATCCTCGTAAGAGGAGGAGGCCGCCGGCTGTGGCGGTCCGTCGCGGCTTCATTGCGGACGCTTGCACAGGTTCGCCCGATCCCCGCCGGGCGCGTTCGTCCGTGGCTCTCGGTCGCTTCATCGAACGTTCTCACGTTGAGTTTGTGAGAATGGTGGTCCTCCTGGTTCCCGCAGCAGGAACCGGGCAGCGCCTTCGATGACAAAAATCCATGACAGGCAGGCTCCGCCGCTTGACTGTATGTTCTTGTTTTGTTCTAATTGCCCTCCACCGTGAATAGGAGGCCGCCATGGACAATCGTATCAACGAAATTCGCAGGCAGATCAGGGCGCTGCGCGTCAGCATGCTCGAGGCCGAGGCCATCATGCGACAGCAGATCAACCGGGATGAGGACTGCGCCTTCGTGGCCGGGGACCTCCTGAAGATGCGCCTGGTGATGAGCCGCCTGGTCGAAGAACGGGGCATGCTGGGCGACCGCGAGCCGATCATCGTGCATGCGAGCGTTGCTCCACGCCGCCGTGCCGCGACATCGATCTTTCTTCGCGCGGCGAAGCGGGAACTCGTCGCCGGCGAAGCGCGTGGGTGATGACGCACTAAGGATGCGGCGGCTGCGCGCCGAGTTGCGCGAGCTCGACGCATCCGTGAACCGGCTGAGGCAGGCCGGACGCGATAGTGCATCGGCGCAGCTTCTGCTGTCGCGCAAGCGCGCCGAGCTGGAGGACGTGATCTGCCGGAGGAAAGATGAGAGAGCCGCTTCGGTATTTCCACGACAGCGATGATCATGCGCCCTGGATCAAGGCGCTGGCCGAGGTCCGGCACATGGCGACGCGGGAAGGCTGGTGCTTTCACCATGTGCAGGCGATCATCGTGGCGATCGACCAGTATGCGGAGGCCGCGCTTGGCAACCGCGAGTTCTTTCTCAACCGTCCGCAGACCGTCGGCCCGCTGCGGCGAGGCGAGGTGCCGTAGAACGCAGCATCGCGTACGGCATTTTGCGAGCCGGCGCTGTCGTCATCACCGCCGTGTGGTTGACACGCTCAAGGCAGCGCATCGGCGGGATGCTTGTCGCGATGCTCGACATATTCGACGCGTGTCTGGTCCGGATGCAGCACCAGCATGTTGCGGCCGGTCGGGACCGGCTTCGGGGCCTCCAGTATCGTGGCGCCGGCGCCGGGGAGATGCACGGCGAATGCGTCGATGTCATCGACCAGAAATGTCAGATGCGTCGCCGTGAACGGCTTCAGGCTCTGTTCCGTCCCTGCAATGAACAGGATCGAGGCGACCTGCGCCAGCCTGAGATCATATTCGGGATAGTCGAAGCGAAGGCGCGCCGCCTGGCCGATCAGGGCTTCGTGGAAGGCCACGGCCTCGTCCAGGCCCTCGAGCGGCAGGTAACGTCTCGCCAGGATATTGAGTATCTTCATCGCCAGGTCCTGATGTTCTCGTGTTGCTGCGACCGCCATCCGGTCCAGCCAGACGACGCGACAAGGCGCGCCGCCGCTTGCGCAGCGCCGCGATCGCTCGATCGATCTGGTCGAGCTTCTCCTGCATCACTGCCGAGCAGTTCACGCGCGCGCCGCGCCGGCCGTCTTCAAGCGCAGTCAGAAGATTGCGAAGCTCGCGGGTCGAGAAGCCCGCGGCGATGAGGTCTCTCACCCACGCAGCCCGTTCGATCTCCAACACAGAGTAGCTTCGATAGCCGTTCGAATTCCGGCGCGGCACGATCAGGCCAGCCGCCTCATAATGCCGAAGCGCCCGTGCACTCACGCCAAGATGGTGTGCCGCCTCCTGAATCCGCATCGCGATCTCCTGTCGAGGGTCGGCCTAGCACCTTCTCATTAACGTCAATGTCAAGCGCCGTGTTGCGGGGCTGCGCCGGGCGCATCAATCCGCTGACACGGACGCAGGGGCCAAATGTCCCGGCCTGCCTGAACTGGCCGGGATGGCCAATCCGCTGTCGGCGACATATCGTGACGGTCCGCCGCCGAATCTGAGGCGGATCGTTCATCGCCGGGTCATCTACATCAGGCCATCGTCAGCGCCGCGCCCGCGAGGGGCGGCGGCACATTTTTCGGAGGAGGTTTCGGATGATCAGGGGCTGGCAGATTGCGACGTCGGCGCTCGCCATCGTCGTGATGGTTGCAACGCTGGGCGCAGAAGCGAACGCGGCACAGTGCGGCAACGGGCCCGGCGGATTCGAAGCCTGGAAGGAGCAGTTTGCCGGCGAGGCGAGGGCCAAGGGCGTCGGCGCCACCGCGATCGACGCGTTGATGCAGGCACATTACGCCAGTGCGACGATCGCCGCCGATCGCGGCCAGCGCAGTTTTGGCCTGTCGCTCGAGCAATTCATGGCCAAGCGTGGATCTGCGACCATCGTAGCGCGCGGCCGTTCGCTGAAGCAGTCGCAGGCGGCGCTGTTCGCCTCGATCCAGCAGCGCTACGGCGTGCCGCCGGGACCGCTGATCGCGATCTGGGGCATGGAGAGCGGTTTCGGCAGCCAGCGCGGCAACCAGAACATGCTGTCGTCGATCGCGACGCTTGCCTATGACTGCCGCCGCCCGGACTTCTTCACCGACCAGCTCTATGCCGCGCTGAAGCTGATCGACCGCGGTACTTTGTCCGGGAGCACGCGCGGTTCGATGCATGGTGAAATCGGCCAGACCCAGTTCATGCCGAAGAACGTCCTCGCCTATGGCACCGGCAATCTCGACGTTGCCGCCAACGCGCTGAGCTCGACGGCGAACTTCCTGCACGCCCATGGTTGGCGCGCCGGCGCCGGTTATCAGCCCGGGGAACCCAACTTCGCCGCGATCGAGGCATGGAACGCAGCGCAGGTCTATCAGAAGGCGATCGCCATCATGGGACGACAGATCGACGGCCAATGAGCGCGGGGCAGGGTTCCTTCACCCCAGGTTCCTTCACTCCCTGTTAACGCAACGGTGCCCAGATCGTTTGCGGTGAAACGGAGCGAGTGGAGGCAGGCTCCATGCTCAAGAACGGCACTTATGCGGCGTGGTTTCGAACGTCGCTCGCCGACGGCACCGGCATCGTGCACGTGGCCGACGGCAGGCTGTGGGGCAGCGATGCCATCATGCTCTACAGCGGCACCTATGAGGTCGACGGCGAGCGCTTCTCCGCCGTTCTCACGGCCAGGCGGCACTCCGAGGGACATTCGACCGTGTTCGGCACCGACGATCTCGTGGTGCGGCTCGACGGCGTCTGGAGCGGCGCGATCGCGACCTGCAAGGGCAGGGCCGATGCCGTGCCCGATCTCGCCTTCGAGGTGACGCTGATGCCGAGCCACGAGGTGACACCCGAGCCGCCGCCGGATTTGCCGCTGCCGAAGTTCGATCCGAGCAAGCTGCCGAAATTGCCGAAACGCTCGAGCCGTTGAGCAGCTCTCCAGGCGCGATCTCTACGCGTCGCTTGGGCCCGCGGTTTCCGGAAACGGTGCGCCGGGGGTGTAGCGCTTCAGCGCGCGGATCTCGTAGACCGCCGACGGGTTGACGCTGCGCAGGTCCCGCGCCGCGGCGATCGCTTCGGCTTCATCGGCGCAATCGATCACGTAGAAGCCCAGCAACTGCTCCTTGGTCTCCGAGAACGGGCCGTCGATCACGATGCCGTGGCCGGGCCCGCGCAGGGTGCTGGCGTTGCGGGTCTCGCCGAGCCGTGCAGCCGGGCCGAGCCGCCCCTTCAACCGTTGACGCACCTCGCGCAGACCCGCCATGACGGCTGCGTCCTCATCGGCGCTCCACGACTTGACCTCGGCTTCGACGTGATAGGCCAGGATGGCATAAAGCATCTCGTGAGCTCCTCATTTCTGTTGCGGCAGGCCCAAGGACGGCCCAGAGCCAGCCACGCCGACATTTCATGTGTAGCCGACCCGCCGGTTTTTGTGCTGCGACAAGGTATCCCGCCGGCGGCATGGCGGCGGCGAGTAGCGCGGCCCGAACAGCCAAAAAGGCGCGGCGGAATCGCTTCCGCCGCGCCCCCGGATTTGTTGTCTCGCTGGTCAGGGCTGAGAGCGCCCCGATGCCAGGCTGATTACTCAGAGCCTAGCGGGCGATCCCAGCGAGGTGACAGCGCTTGAGACAAGACACTAGATCACCTCCTTTCTTTGTTGATGGGACCAGCAATATAGGTGGCGAATCTGCCGCTGTTAAGGCCGCCGTCCGTCCCATCCGGGCCAGGAACCGGCCGGATTGCGCGAACATATTCGCGTTTACCGGCGCACAGGGACGCGCGCCGAGGCAGTTGAGACGGCCGTCCGGCCGTGTTAGGTGATCGCTCGATGCGGGTGTAGCTCAATGGTAGAGCAGCAGCCTTCCAAGCTGAATACGAGGGTTCGATTCCCTTCACCCGCTCCAATTTTTTCAAAGACTTAGCGAGAGTGTCGGATTTCATTCTGACAGCCAGGCCGCTTTACATGTTCTGATGCTCGACTGTTTCGCGTGATGCTCCCATATTCAGCGCACAGCTCCAGACCGAATGAGGTGCGAGCCCATCAAACCGAAGATCTTGGGTTCGGAGGTGCTGCGCGCGCGTGCGGTAATCGGCGACGATGGCGTAGAAGCAGGACGGGTCGACTAGGACGCGACGACGATCGACACCTTGGTTCCGGAATTGAAGTCGAGCCGCTCGGCTTCGACACCTCGCCAAACACATCGGCGCATCTTCGCGGAGAGCCCCCGAAAATCTGTTACTCAGCAGCGGCCGCGCCCGTCTCGATGCGAATTGGGTCAGTGGTTTTTGAGCAAGACCGGCTCCCAGAAAAAACGCACCGCTTCTGCTTGCGCGTCATCCACCCTAATGCCGATGTCACGCAGGAGATAGGGATCGCTCTTGATATCCTCCCGCAGCCTTGCCCTGAAATGAGCGCGCTCCAACCAAATCAGCGGCAGCCGGAAAATGATGGGAAGCGGTAAACCACCCGCCGTGAACAGCGATCGCCAGGAATATTCCGCGAGGGCAGAAGCAAATGGAGGCACTGTGTTTCCAATCTTTCCAGATTATATCAACTTTGTTCAAAATAGGCGTGCGACGATCGGTGCGCGCGTCACCGTGGATGTCGGTCGATCGAACCAGCTTTTCGCTCGGATCCGGAGCGACGCAATCCGTCATGTGTCCGTCTCGATAAGCGAGAAGTTCAAGGGTACCAACGAAACATTTTGCGTGGATTCGTGAGACGAAAAAATTGGTGTAAAATTCTTAACGCCCAGATATGCGCGGCCGAAGAATGAGGCCCATCAGAAATTGTCGGGCTTACCCAAGGCGATTGAGCCGCGCGCGAATCGGATGTCGCGAAGGCTCGCAATTTTCCAGGCTATCGCACCACTTCCTTGAGTCCCAGCTCTTCCGCTTCGTTCAAGAGGTTTCGTACATGGGTGCGCGGTACGCCGACGCTGGCGCCGGCATCGGAGAAAGAAACTCAAACGTGCTGTTTCGCCCATCGGCCCAATCTTCTGCATCAGCTTGAGGAGCGAGCCGCGATTGATGCGGCCTGGCCATTTATGCCACACGCCCAACGCGTGAGAACGGAACTTTTTGCGTGGAGTTTGGCTTTCGCCGCCGGCGTGCCGCTATACTGGGTCTATGTCACAGCGTGGGCGACGCCCGACGGCGTCGTGCAATTCCGCGACGACATCTATATCCGCCACGGCTTCGGCGCTTCGGTCAACGCGGTGAAGGCGGAGGGGCGCACGCCGGCCGGCTAGCGACCAAAAGCTCCGTCGCCGTCACCCATTCCTCATCCGTTCGCTCGCGAGCTTGTAGAGCAGATCGTGCCCCGACATGGCGTCCGCGAGGAAGCGGTCGAAGGCTTGCAGGATCGGCGGCTTGAGTTCGACCAGACGTCCACTGCGGCCGGAGAGGCTCACATCGCCATGTTGCGCCGCGTCTTCCAGCAGCGAACGCACATGCGTGCGCGACACGCCGAATCGGGCGCCGATGTCGGTGTAGGAGACACCGTCCGCGCCACCGGCGGCGGACATCTGAACGAGCTTGATCAGAACCAGCATGCCGGCATCGCGATGCATGAACCGCATCACGGGCGGATTGCCGGCCAAGATCTCAGCGCCCTTGGCGGAAAAATCGAGAGCGACCAGGCGCTGGGCCCGCTGGAACGCCGGATCGCGCGCCATCGGCTCGGCATAGCCGTCCGGAAACATCACATGCAACGGCACGTAGTTGTAGACTAGCCACTCCCTGTCGAGCGCCATCATCTTGGGAGTCGGGGTCAGAAGGCGCACCCGGCCGTCGAGGTCGGAGGGGCGGGAGTCGACATAGCCGAGCTGAACAAGGCGGGCCACCAGTGCATCGATCCGGCGCGGGCTCGCCAATCCGAACGGCTTTATTTCAGCCTTGAGCCGCTGCGGGGTCGGCCATGTCGAACGATCGGTCACGTCATGGCGGAGATGACGGGACACGATCAGGTTGAACGTCACCTGTCGCATCGTCTCGACCATCAGCCGGCTCGAGAATCGATCGCCCTCGTGAAACGCGAGCACCGCGTCGATGAAGGCTGAGCGGGCGGCCGCAAAGCGCGGGTTGGCGAGAATGTCTTCGGGGGTGTGGACGGGGAGGGCGACGGATCGGGAACGAGTGGACATAATGCTCCGCGAATAGGCTTAGCGGCTTCGCTGCCTTTCAGCGATGGCCAATTGCGACTCGTCTCAAGCAGGACCGCCCGAGCTTTGCAATAGCTCTGCCGCGCCATGATTAACTTCTGATGTGGGAGCGTCGCTTGGGCCAGGTGCTCGGGCCAAGGTACGCGCCACGGGTGGTCGGCAAGACGAACTTGGGGCAGCGATCGTCATTCTGACAAAGAGAAATCCTGTAACGATCTCAATCGGCCAAAACACGTAGAATTGTCAGAATGGCTCCTGAAATCATTGCAAAATCCGGCGACTTCCAAGCTGAATACGAGGGTTCGATTCCCTTCACCCGCTCCAATGTTTTCAATCACTTGCGGCGCTGCCTCGACTCCATTGGGACAAAGGTGCAGCTGCACCTTTTGAAAAAGTCCGCGCTCTTGTTCGCGCGGCGCGGCGCTTCTTCGTGCCGGTAGGATCACGCCGAGCGCTGGAGGGGGCGCGCTGCAATGGCGCGCGGCATCCGTATTGAACTCAGCCCAAGATAGCGGCGACCAATTGTCGGCAGACTGGAGGACCACGACATGCCCGACTGGATTCTCGCGCCGATCTGTGTGGTCGCACTGGGCGGCTTTATCTGGTTCGCATTTCGACAGGGTTTCAGGGTCAAGCCCGACGAGAACAACCGCGACCACCCGACTTTGCCCCTTGGGCCGGACGGGTCGTGGCGCTAAGGGCGGCATCGAGCGACAAGTGCTGCCGGCGCCACACCTGCGTGGCCCATGCTCGTGGTGAGATCGTCATGCGGCCGAGGGTGCCAGGGATGGGTGTCAATGGCGTCCATTACGGTCGGCGACCCTACACCCTTTGGAGTATGCCGATCGTCACGTGAACCTTCTGCCCAGATGTGTAGACGTAATGGCTACCGGGATTTTGCATTTCCTTCCTGGGGCTAGAGCTGACGCCGTCCGCATGCATTTTAAGCGGGCGGTGTTGTGCTGAGGTGAACCATCGCCCCGTCGCAGCATCCCGCTCCCGCGCGCGGAGGCGGCCTATGAAGCGCATACCCACGAGCGAAGCGATCATCACCGTCGCCTTGTTGGTGATATTCGCGCTCGTGATCTGGTTTGGCGCTATGCCCTGAGACTCGGGCGCCCGGCGCAACGAGCCCGAAAATCTCGACGGACCGGATGCGCAGGGTGTTTGGGACCGCGATGCTGACGGATGACTCTGTCAGGGGAGCGAAACGACTCGCAGGTTGTTCGTGCTTCCTGCCTGCCCAAAGGGAATGCCGGCGACAACGACCAGCAGGTCCCGGCTTGATGCAAACTGCTCTGCATGCGCGAGAGCCGTCGCGCGCTCGACCATCTCCTCATAGCTCCCGACATCGTCGGACAGAACGCTGTGCGCGCCCCAAAGCAGGCACAAGCGACGCGATACTTCGCGGCTCGGGGTGATGGCGAGGATCGGTAGGCTCGGCCGCTTGCGCGCGACGCGTGCGGCCGTGGTGCCGCTCGACGTGTAGGCCACGATGGCTGCGGCGTGAATGACGGAGGCGAGGTCGGCGGCGGCCGTTGCAACGGCATGCGGCGGCGTCTGCTCTTCGCCGGGCTGGGTCGCCTCGACGATCGAGCGGTACATCTTGTGCTGTTCTGTGCTGCGGATGATGCGATCCATCATCTCGACGGCCTCGCGCGGATAGTGGCCCGTCGCGGATTCCGCCGACAGCATCACCGCGTCTGCGCCATCATAGATCGCGGTCGCAACGTCGGAGACTTCCGCGCGCGTCGGTGTCGGCGCGGCGACCATGGAGTCCAGCATTTGCGTGGCGACGATCACGGGCTTCACCGCAAGACGGCACGCCCGCACCAGCTCCTTCTGGCGCCCGGGCACGTCCTCATGTGGAATTTCGACGCCGAGGTCTCCACGCGCAACCATGATGGCGTCGCAGAGCTGGATGATGTCGTCGATCCGCTCGAGCGCTGCCGGCTTCTCGATCTTGGCCATCAGGCCGGCGCGGTCGCCGACGAGACTTCTCGCCTCGATGATGTCGGAAGGCTTCTGCACGAATGACAAGGCGACCCAATCCACGCCGAGGTTCAGACCGAACTCCAGATCGAGGCGGTCCTTGGTGGTGAGCGGCGAAAGGTCGAGCACCGTCCCCGGCAGATTGACGCCCTTGTGGTTCGAGATCGTGCCACCGACGATCACCCTGGCTTCGATGAAATCGTCACCGAGCCCGGCGACGCGAACCCGGACCCTGCCGTCGTCGATCAGAAGGTCGTGGCCGGGGGCCACGGCGGCAAAGATTTCCCGATGCGGGAGCGGGATCGCGGTTCGGTCGCCCTCCGATCCGGACAGCACGAACCGGATGGTCTCGCCGGCCGCCACGGTAATCTTGCCATCGCGCAAGTTGCCGACGCGGATCTTCGGACCTTGGAGATCCATCAGGATGCCGATCGGACGGCTGACCTCCTGTTCCAGCCTTCGGATCGCGGCGTGGATGGTTGCGTGGTCGCTCTGGGTTCCGTGGCTGAAGTTGAGACGGAACGTATCGACGCCTGCCAGCAGCAGCGCTTTGAGCATCTCGGGGGAACTGCTGGCGGGGCCGACGGTTGCGACGATCTTGGCCCGTCGATGACGACGCATGGGTCACCTCATTGCTGGCTTGCCGGCCGCAATCAGCACGGCGCGGATATCGTTGACATTGGTAAGCGTTGGGCCGGTGCGCACGAGGTCTCCAAGGCGGTCGAAGAACGTGTAGCTGTCATGGGCTGCCAGAAAGGCCCGTGCGTCAAGCCTGCTCGCGGCGGCGCGCCGCAGCGTATCCGGACCGATCAAAGCTCCAGCCGCATCTTCCGTTCCATCAATACCGTCGCTGTCTCCCGCAATCGCCCAGATATCGGACGTACCGGACAGGGCGATGACAAGCCCCAGCAGGAATTCGGTGTTGCGGCCGCCGCGACCCGCCGGCCCGCGTCCGATCGTCACCGTCGTCTCTCCGCCGGACAGCAGCACGGCAGGGGCAGGGCCGGGCTGCCCATGCCCCGCGATCGACCGGGCGATGCCCGCCATCACGGTTCCGAGCTCGCGCGCCTCGCCTTCGATCGCGTCTCCAAGGATGATCGGGGTCAGGCCTTCATCTCGCGCAGCGTTGGCCGCAGCATCAAGTGCATGGAACGGCGCGGCAAGGACACGGACATCGGCGTCGATCTCGCCGGGTTTCGGGGTCTCGTCGGCTCGCTCAAGCACGAGCCGCGCAGTTTCAGGCAGGTCGATTGCAAACCGGCTCACGATCTCCTGCGCGTCGGCTTTTGTGCTGCTGTCCGGCAGCGAGGGACCGGAGCCGATCGCGGCGGGATCATCGCCGGGAATATCTGAGGTCACGAGCGTCGTGACGTGAGCGGGGCGGGCGACGAGCGCCAGCCGGCCGCCCTTGATCGCGGACAAATGTTTGCGGACAACGTTCATCTCGGCAATCGTCGCGCCGCTTGCAAGCAGGGAACGGTTGACCGCCTGCTTGTCGGCGAGGGTCATCGGGGATGCAGGAAGGGTCATCAGGGCCGAGCCTCCGCCGGACGTCAGGGCGATGACGAGATCGTCCGCTGAAAGTCCCCGAACGGCGCTGAGCATCCGAAGGGCGGCGACCTTGCTCGTGTCGTCAGGCACGGGGTGAGACGCCTCGAGCACTTCGATGCGGCCCGCGGGGACTGAATGACCGTGGCGAGTGACCACGACACCCGAAAGGTCGACATCAGGCCAGGCCGCGTCGAGGCCTGCTGCCATCGCGGCCGAAGCCTTGCCGGCGCCGACGACGATGCATCTGCCCTTCGGCTTTGCCGGCAGAGCGCGCGCAATGGTTATCCTTGGATCGCAGCTGGCGATCGCAGCATCGAAGATCTTCCGCAGCGCCGTCCGCGCCCGCAAGTCCGTCCAATCAGTGTTCAATCGCCGCGCTCCGGCCAGGTGCTGGCGCGATCGCGGCCTTTGCCGTCGTCTCACTGCCGAGAATGAAGGCGCGCCGCATCGGCTTGATCACCAGCAAGGCCGTGAGGGCAGCGGTGGCATTGAGCGCAACCGCGACGATGAACACGGCCTGCCAGCCGAGCTGCGAGGAGATGACGCTCGCGAGCGGCACGAGCAGCGCCGCCGTGCCCTTCGCCGTGTAGAGCATGCCGTTGTTCGTTGTTGCGTATTTGGCGCCGAACGTGTCGCCCGACGTCGCCGGAAACAGGCTGTAGATTTCGCCGAAGACGCCGAAATAGACCGCCGTCGCCAGCACGAAAACAACCGGAATGTGGCCGTAGGTCGACAGCGTCAGCAACATCAGCGCCGCAGTCGCGAACGCAATGAACATCGTGTGCTCGCGGCCGATCGTGTCGGAGACCCAGCCAAAGAACGGACGGCCGAACCCGTCGAACACACGATCGAGCGAGATGGCAAAGGTCAGCGCCGCCATCTGGAAGCCCGCCAGGGTGACCGGCGTGTCCGCGATCTTGAAGTCGTGGGCGATCGGCCCGATCTGCGCCGCGGTCATCAACCCGCCGGAAGCCACCATGACGAACACCAGGTACATGACCCAGAAGATCGGCGTGCGCAGGACCTGGGGCGGCGTGTAGTCGATTGCGCTCTGCGGCAGATTGAGCTGCTTTTTCCTGGGGGCCTCGACGCCATGCGGCGGGCGGACGAACCAGGCCAGCAGGAGAACGATGAGGCCCTGCCCGATTCCGAACGTCAGGAAGGTGCTCTGGTAGCCGCTCGTGGCAATCATGTTGGCAATCGGCACGACGGTGAGGGCTGCGCCGGCGCCAAAGCCTGCAGCGGTCGCGCCTGCGGCGAGGCCGCGCCGGTCCGGAAACCATTTCAGCGCGTTGCCGACGCAAGTGCCGTACACGGCGCCGGCGCCGATGCCCGCGGCAATAGCCGCTGCATAGAGCATGACGAGAGAAGAGGCGTATGAGTTCAGCACCCAGGCCAATCCGATCATCAGCCCGCCGAACATGATGACGATGCGCGGGCCGTATTTGTCCACGAACCAGGCTTCCACCGGCACCAGCCATGTCTCGGTCATCACGAAAATCGTGAAGGCGAGCTGGATGGCCGGACGGCCCCAGTGATACTTGGCGTCGATCGGATCAACGAACAGCGTCCACCCGTATTGCAGGTTGGCGATCATCGCCATGCAGACGATGCCGATCGCGAGCTGGAGCCAGCGGAAGCCGCCGGGGGACGATGCCGGTTTCGTGCTGGAGATCATGTGCGCTCCCAAAGAGATGGTGGTCGTTTGGTCCGGCTGCGTCGGGCTGTCGTCCTGCCGCCGCCTACTGACGAAATTCGTTGGTCAACTCGCCGATTCCGTCGATCGCGATGGTGACCGTATTGACAGGCTCCTTCATCACTCCGACGCCGATCGATGTCCCGCAGCAGATCAGGTCGCCCGGCAACAGCGTCATGTCGTGTGAAATCTTGCTGACCAGCGCCTGCGCGCTGAAGATCATGTCCGCGATCGGATAATTCTGGCGCTCCACGCCGTTGAGGATGGTGCGCACCACAAGGCGTGCGGGGTCGAGGCCCGAGGCAATGACGGGACCGAAGGGCCCGTATCCGTCAAAACCCTTGGCCCGCGCCCATTGCGGGAAGGTCGGATCGCGGTTGAGAATGTCGGCGGCGGTGACGTCGTTGGTGCAGGTATAACCGAAGATGAAGGCGTCGGCCTGCTCGGGGGCTATGGCCGTGCAGCTCTTGCCGATGACAATGCCGAGTTCGCCTTCGTAGGTCGTCTTGCCATCGTAGCCCGGGGGGCGCGTGATGACGGCGCCAGGCGCGGTCACGCTGGTCTGGGCTTTCAACAGGTACAGCGGTTCGGCCGGCTCAGGTGATTTCAGCTTCGCCGCCAGTGCGTGGAAATTGTTCCAGAGCGCGATGATCTTGCTCGGCTCCGTTGGAGCGAGCAACTCGACATCGTCAAGCGCCAGCGTCTGTCCGGTCGGTCGTGTGTCGCCGAACATCTCTCCTGCATGCACGGAGATGCCGGACGGGGTGAGTTGCCCGAAGCCGGTTTCGGCATGGTGGCGGAAGCGGACCCAGCGCGTCACATTGGCCATCGCGATCACGCCACCGCAAGCGATTGGGCTTCGACGCCGGCCGCCCCGTCATAGAGGCCTGCCAGTCTGCTGCGCTGCGCCACCAGCGCCAGCACCGCGTCGAGCGCGGGCGTCGCAATCCCCGTCATCCGGCCCATTTCCTGCACCACGGTGATCAGCGGATCGATCTCGACAGGACGTCCACGCTCGAGATCCTGCAGCATCGAGGTCTTGTGCGCGCCGACCTTGCGTGCGCCCTCGATGCGGCGTTCGACATCGACCCGGAACTTGACGCCGAGGCTTTCCGCGATCGCCTGGGCCTCCAGCATGATCGCCCTGGACAGCGCCCGCGTGCCGGGATTGGTGCAGATCACGTCGAGGGTCGCGTGGGTGAGGGCGCTGATCGGGTTGAAGCAGACATTGCCCCACAGCTTCAGCCAGATCTCGTCGCGGATGCGGTCGAGCACCGGCGCCTTCATGCCCGCTGCCGCGAACAGGGCGGCAAGCCGCTCGACATCAGGTGTGATCTCACCGGAGGGTTCGCCGAGCGGAAAGCTGTTGCCATAGACGTGGCGGATCACGCCGGGCGCCTCGATCTCGGTGGCGGGATAGACCACGCAGCCGATGGCGCGCGCGGGGTCGAGTTCGTTCCACTGCCGTCCGCCGGGATCGATGCTCTCAAGCGCCGATCCCTCGTGCCGTCCGCCGTGCTTGTAGAAATACCAATAGGGAATGCCGTTGACGGCGGTGACGATGCGGGTCCGCTCACCCAGCAGGGGGCGCATCGGTTCGATGACGCCGGTGATCGAATGCGCCTTGAGGCAAATGATGACGAAATCCTGTTCGCCGAGTTCGGCGGGATGATCGGTACAGCGAGGATGTACCACGCGCTCCTCGTCGCCCATCAGGAGTTTCAGGCCATTCTGCCGCATCGCGGCGAGATGCGCGCCCCGCGCGACCAGGCTGACATCGGCGCCAGCGCGCATAAATTCGACACCGAGATAGCCGCCGATGGCACCGGCGCCGTAGATGCAGACCTTCATGAAATCCTCTCGAGCAGAGTGGGGACACAGCATGAGCCGCAACGGCTCGAACCGGGTTGCGTGGCAATGGCCTTGGAAAAATCCGTCAGGCCGCGCAGGCGGCTTCCTCCAGGGCAAAGCCGATGTCCCGCATGCTCACGACGCCGACGAGCCGGCCGTTGTCGATGACGGGGATATGGCGGATGTCGCGACGGACCATCAGACGCTCGACATCGGTGAGCGCGTCCTGCGAAGTGCAGGACACCAGCGGCCGCGGCGAAATGAACTGCGCGACTTTCGCGGCAAGACCGCCCGTGCCGCGCTCGGCGATCACAGCGACGACGTCGCGCTCGCTGAACATTCCGACCACGGCGGCGTCGACGCTGCGCGAGGCGTTCCTGACCACGAGTGCGCCGACATTGCTCGCGTACATCAGGTTCGCTGCAATGCTCACGGTTTCGCTCGAGCCGATCGTCACCACGTGCGCACTGTTGGTGCGAAGGATGTCCCCGACATACATGGCATGGTCCTCCCGGTTACAGTCGTTAAGAAACAATCGTGGTATACATTATCCCAGAAGTCAAACAAAAGAATCGCCGCGTTATGTAAGAAAATGGCAAAAATACTGACCCATTCCGAAAGTCTGCGACCTTGACTCAGGCGTCTTTTGGTATGCCATATGCCAATTGTGACGCTCGTTGTCGGCGAGCAATTTCGTTCTGAACCGCAACCGGTTAGGGGCAGGTCGTGATGAAAAGAGAGCCGATCCGGCGCAAGCCGTCCGATCCCGATTTTCGCGCGCAGCCGGATCAGGACCCGCGAGATGGCGGCGTTCAATCGGTCGATCGCGCGCTGCAAATCATGGAAGCGCTTGCAGAGGATGACGAAGGCTATCGGCTGACCGATCTTGCGATCCGCATCGGCTTGCCGCCGTCGACGGCTCATCGGCTGCTGACGACGCTGGAGAATCGCAGGTTCGTGCAGTTCGACCGCGAGGAGTCCAAGTGGCACATCGGCGCGCAAAGCTTCGTGGTCGGCTCGACCTTCATGCGCCGGCGCAATTTTTCCGCGCGGGCATTGCCTTATCTGCGCAAGCTGCGCGACCAGACCAGGGAAACCGCCAATCTTGCAGTGGTCGACGATGATTCCATCATCGTCGTATCCCGCATCGAAAGCCGGGAGATCATGCGTTCGCTGACCAAGGTCGGCGGACGCGTGGCGCTGATCGCCTCGGGCGTGGGGAAGGCGGTGCTGGCCGCGTATTCCGATGCCGATATCAACGCGATCATCCGCCGTCGCGGCATGCCGCGCCTGACGGAGAAGTCGATCATTCGGCCGGGCGAGCTGTTCAGGGAATTGGAGACCGTGCGACGCCAGGGCTATGCGGTGGACAATGAAGAGGCGCGGCTCGGCCTGCGCTGCGTCGCCGCAGTCGTCTTCAACGATTGCAGCGAGCCGTTCGCCGCGGTTTCGGTATCGGGGATGGCGGATCGGCTGACCGACGCGCGCTTGCCGGAGATCGGCGCCATCGTGCACCAGATCGCAGCCGAGCTCTCCGCAGAGCTTCGCGGCAGCAGCTGCACGCAACAGTAGCATGGCGCGAGGCCTGCGGCTGGTCTCGCCTTTGCCGGTTTCCATTCTTTCGCAGGCCCTAATCACTTGCAGACATGCAAGAAATCGCAAGCGTTGCCATAGCGCGGAAAATCCAATCGTTTGCGTTGAGATCGATGATCGCGGGCCTGATGATCATGCTCAGGCCAACTCATAGCGAAGCGGGATCATCAGATGAAAATGCGAGCAGTGGATGCAGCAGTGCGCATTCTCGAACGCGAGGGGATCACCTGCGCGTTCGGCGTTCCCGGCGCCGCGATCAACCCGCTTTACTCCGCGCTGAAGCGCAACGGCTCGATCCGGCACATTCTGGCGCGCCACGTCGAGGGCGCCTCGCATATGGCGGAAGGCTACACCAGGGCCAAAGCGGGCAATATCGGCGTTTGCATCGGCACATCGGGCCCCGCCGGAACCGATATGATCACCGGCCTCTATTCGGCGATCGCGGATTCGATTCCGATCCTCTGCATCACCGGTCAGGCGCCGCGGGCGCGGCTCTACAAGGAAGATTTCCAGGCCGTCGACATCGAGGCGATCGCAAAGCCGGTGACGAAATGGGCCGTCACCGTGCGCGAGCCGGCGCTGGTGCCGCGGGTGCTCAGCCAGGCCTTCCATATCATGCGCTCGGGGCGGCCGGGGCCGGTGCTGATCGATCTTCCCCTCGATGTGCAACTGACCGAGATCGAGTTCGACGACGAGACCTATTCGCCGCTGCCGGTCTACCAGCCTGCGGCGACGCGCAAGCAGATCGAGAAGGCGCTCGAGATGCTCAACGCCGCCGAGCGGCCGCTGATCGTGGCCGGCGGCGGGGTGATCAACGCCGATGCATCCGAGCTCCTGGTCGCCTTCGCCGAAGCGGTCAACGTTCCGGTCGTCCCGACGCTGATGGCGTGGGGCGCCATTCCGGACGATCACGCGCTGATGGCCGGCATGGTCGGCTTGCAGACCAGCCATCGCTACGCCAACGCGACGATGCTCGAATCCGATTTCGTGCTCGGCATCGGAAACCGCTGGGCCAACCGGCATACCGGTTCGATCGAGACCTACACCAAGGGTCGCAAATTCGTCCATGTCGACATCGAGCCGACACAGATCGGACGGGTTTTCAATCCGGACCTCGGCATCGTGTCGGACGCGAAGGCCGCGCTGGAACTGTTCGTGACCATCGCCAGGGAGTGGCGGAAGTCGGGGAAGCTGCGCGATCGGCAGGCCTGGCCCGCAGCCTGTCGCGACCGCAAGCGCTCGATGCTGCGCAAGAGCCATTTCGATAACATCCCGATCAAGCCGCAGCGCGTCTACGAGGAAATGAACAAGGCGTTCAGTCGTGACACCTGCTACGTGACGGTGATCGGATTGTCGCAGATCGCGGGTGCCCAGTTCCTCAACGTCTATCAGCCGCGCAACTGGATCAACGCCGGGCAGGCCGGTCCGCTCGGCTGGACACTGCCTGCTGCGCTCGGCGTGCGCGCCGCCGATCCCGACCGCGACATCGTCGCGCTGTCGGGTGATTACGACTTCCAGTTCCTGATCGAGGAGCTCGCGGTCGGGGCGCAGTTCAATCTGCCCTACATCCACGTCGTCGTGAACAATTCATATCTCGGGCTGATCCGGCAGGCGCAGCGCGGCTTCGACATGGACTATCACGTCCAGCTCTCGTTCGAGAACATCAACGCACCCGAGATCGGCGCCTACGGTGTCGACCACGTCACCGTCGCAGAGGGGCTCGGCTGCAAGGCGATCCGTGTGACGGATCCGAACGACGCACAGGCCGCGTTCGCGACCGCGCGCGAGTTGATGGCCAGGTATCGCGTGCCCGTGGTGGTGGAGTTCATCCTCGAGCGGGTCACCAATATCGCGATGGGAACGGAGATCGACAACATCGTCGAATTCGAGGAGGTGCTCGATCTCCCGCTCGATGACGTGCCGAGCGCACAACGATCCGGCACGCTATTGCCGGCTTGACGACCTCATTCAGCGCTGCCCCAAGCGGAGATACCACCCGTGCCTCAATTTGCCGCCAACCTCACCATGCTCTTCAACGAGCTGCCGTTCCTCGATCGGTTCGCCGCCGCCAAGGCCGCCGGCTTCAACGCAGTCGAATATCTCTTTCCGTACGACTTCGAAAAAAGCGAGTTGCGGGAGGAGTTGACGCGCTGTGGGCTGACCCAGGTGCTGCACAATCTTCCGGCCGGCAATTGGGCCGTCGGCGAGCGGGGCATTGCGATCCTGCGTAATCGGGTCGATGAATTTCGCGACGGCGTGGTGCGCGCGATCGACTACGCGAAGGCGCTGGATTGCCGGCAGCTGAACTGCCTGGTCGGCATCGCTTCCGCCGGCACTGATGCGGCAGAGCTGCGCGAGGTCCTGGTGTCGAATCTGCGCTTCGCCGCCGGCGCGCTCGGCCAGCATGGCATCAAGCTCCTGATCGAACCGATCAACACGCTCGATATTCCCGGCTTCTTCCTGAGCGGGACGGAACAGGCGGTGCAGCTCATTGCCGACGTGGGTTCATCCAACCTGTTCATCCAGTACGACATCTATCACATGCAGATCATGGAAGGTGATCTGGCGCGGACCCTGCAAAAGCATCTCGACCGGATCGCGCATGTCCAGCTCGCCGACAATCCTGGCCGTAACGAGCCGGGGACCGGCGAGATCAACTATCCCTATTTGTTCAAGCATCTCGACAGCATCGGATATCGCGGCTGGATCGGATGCGAATACAAGCCGCGGACGACCACACTCGAGAGCCTTGCCTGGCACGCCGCGCAGACCTTCGTGACCTAGAGCTTTTCCGTTCCGATCGAATTGGAATGGAGCTTTGGACTTTGTTTTGACGCGTTTTCCTCACGCGAACGGTATCCGCTTCGCAGGAAAACATCCCAATCCGGCTGACAGGAGCGACGACAAATGAAAGACATAGGATTCATCGGGCTCGGCACCATGGGACGTCCGATGGCGAGCCACCTCCTGGCTGCCGGCTATCGCCTGTTCCTGCACGACGTCGCACCTCTTCCGCCGGAGCTGATTGCAGCCGGCGGCGTCGCTTGCGAGTCCGCCAGGCAGGTGGCGCAGGAAGCGGACGCCGTGATCATCATGGTGCCGGATACGCCGCATGTGGAAGCCGTGCTGTTCGGTCAAGGCGGCGTCGCGGAGGGAGTCTCCAAAGGCATGATCGTGGTCGATATGAGCTCGATCTCGCCGCTGGCGACGAAGGAGTTTGCACGGAAGATCGATGCGCTGGGAGCCGACTATCTCGACGCGCCGGTTTCCGGCGGTGAGGTTGGCGCAAAGGCCGCAAGCCTGACCATCATGGTTGGCGGGCGGGAGCGGGCGTTCAACGCGATGAAGCCCCTGTTTGACACGATGGGGAAGAATGTCACGCATGTCGGCGGCAATGGCGACGGCCAGACCACCAAGGTTGCGAACCAGATCATCGTGGCGTTGACCATCGAGGCGGTGAGCGAGGCCCTGCTGTTTGCGTCCAAGGCGGGCGCCAATCCTGCGCTGGTCCGCCAGGCGTTGATGGGCGGTTTTGCCTCGTCCCGGATCCTTGAAGTGCACGGCGAGCGGATGCTGAAGCGCAATTTCGATCCAGGCTTTCGCATCGAGCTGCATCAGAAGGATCTCAACCTCGCGCTGGAAGGCGCACGGGCACTCGGGTTGTCGCTGCCGGGCACCGCGGCAGCTCAGCAGCTGTTCAACGCCTGCAACGCGCTCGGCGGCAAGGCCTGGGACCATTCCGCAATTCTGAGAGCGCTGGAAGTCATGGCGGGCCACGAGGTGGCGGCTGCCTGAGCTTCATGCAATGGTCACCGTGCGGACTTTGAATAATCCGCCCCGGTGACGATATCGACGGCCCGGCACCCGTATCCCAAAGAGCGATCTTTGGCTCCTTGACACGGTAAGTAAAAATATTATTACATACCGTGGTTGGGAGAGACGGCTGATGTTGCAGACAAAACGAAGCTATGGCGGCATGGTGACCGCGCCGCACCACCTGGCGGCGCAGGCTGGACTCGCGGTCCTGTCGGAAGGTGGCAATGCCATTGAGGCGATGATCGCCTCGGCCGCGACGATTGCCGTGGTCTATCCGCATATGAACGGCCTCGGCGGCGACAGCTTCTGGCTGGTCGGCCGCGCCGGTTCGATGCCGGTCGGGATTCAGGCTTGCGGACGCGCAGCGATGGCGGCGGATCGCGGCTGGTATCGCGAGCGTGGCTGCAGCAGCATTCCTGGCCGCGGCCCGCTGGCCGCGCTGACCGTCGCCGGGACCATCGACGGCTGGCAGAAGGCCTATGAGCTCAGCCGCGATCGCCATGACGGTCGGCTGCCGATGGCGCGGCTGCTCGAGCCCGCAATCCGGCATGCCGAGGAGGGCGTCGCCGTTACCAGCACGCTGCACGAGAACATCCGCAAGAAGCGGCATGAGCTCGAAGACGTGCCCGGCTATGCCGAGGTCTATCTGCCGCAAGGCGCCCCGCTCGCGCTCGGCGCGCGGCTGCGGCAGCCGCGTGTCACCGCGACGCTGCGGCGTCTGGCCAAGGGTGGGCTGTCTGATTTCTATCGCGGCGAACTGGCGCGCTCGTTGGCGGCCGACCTCGAGCGGGTAGGGAGCCCGCTGCGATTGGCTGATCTGGAGCGGCATCAGGCATCGCTGGTGACGCCGCTGTCGGTCGAGGTGTCCGGACACAAGGTCTTCAACATGCCTCCGCCGACGCAGGGGCTGGCCTCGCTCCTGATCCTGGCACTTTATGCCCGGCGCATCGCTGGCGAAGCCGATGGCGTCGATCATCTGCACAGGCTCGTCGAATGCACGAAAGCTGCGTTCCGTATTCGCAACGGCCACGTGACCGATCCCGACTACATGAAGCGCCCGGCCGCCGAATTCCTGACCGAGGAATCGCTCGCCGGGCTTCACGAAACGGTCTCCGACCACCGCGCCGCGCCGTGGCCCGATCCGTCCAAGCATGGCGATACGGTGTGGCTCGCTGCGACCGATCGCAGCGGACTCAGCGTCAGCTTCATTCAAAGTGTCTACTGGGAATTTGGTTCGGGCGTCATCCTGCCCGAGAGCGGAGTCACCTGGCAAAATCGCGGAACGAGCTTCAGCCTAAACGAGACCGATACCAATCGGTTGGATCCGGGACGCCTGCCGTTTCACACGATCCAGCCGGCGATGGCCGAACTCGGCGACGGGCGGCTGATCTCCTTCGGCACGATGGGCGGAGAGGGGCAGCCGCAGACCCAGGCCGCGATCTTCTCCCGTTACGCCATGCACGGCCAGGAGCTGCAGTCCGCGATTACCGCGCCGCGCTGGTTGCTCGGCCGCACCTGGGGCGAGGAAAACAACAATTTGAAGATCGAATCCCGCTTCGATCCCGCGATCATCGAACGGTTACGCGCGCTCGGCCACGACATTCAGGTGACCGGCCCGTTCGAGGAGGTCATGGGACACGCCGGCGCGATCGTCTGGCATCCGGACGGCCTGATGGAAGGAGCCAGCGATCCTCGCAGCGACGGCGTCGTTGCGACCCGCTGAGGGGCATTCGCTGCTCTCGATCCGCACGATATTGCGTCGTGCGGCTTGCCCGCTAGCGGGACGGCTTGCCGAGGCGCGCCGTCGCCTTCGGTCCTGCTGACTTGTCCTTGCGTCCCCCGACAGGGGCCGTCAGCCAGGTCAGGATCATGTCCTGCGCATGCTCGCGGCGCAGCTCTAGCCAGTCCGACGCGCCGAGATCCTTGTCGAACATCGCCGACAATGTGTACCGGTTGGAAACGTGGAAATAGCTCATCGCGGTGATAGAGACATAGAGCTGGATGGGATCGACGTCACCGCGAAACAGGCCCGCCGCCACGCCGCGCCGCAGAATGCTTTCGATGCTTGCAACCAGGGGCAAAGTGAGATCGGCAATCTTGCGCGACTTGCGCATATTGCGTCCACGCTGAAGGTTCTCGGTGTTGATCAGGGCGATATAGTTCTGGTGCTGCCCGAAGAACGTGAACGTGAAATCGATCAACCCGCTCATTGCGGCGATCGGCTCGAGATCATCCAGTTTCAGCCGCTGTTCGGCCGCGCGAATTTCGGTGTAGACGTCCTCGAGGACTGCAATGTAGAGCCCGTTCTTGTCGCCGAAATAGGCGTAGAGCAGGCGCATATTGGCCTTGGCGCGCTGCGCAATGGCCTCGACGCGTGCGCCGCCGAGGCCATTGTGACAGAACTCGAAGGTCGCGGCGCGCAGGATCGCTTCCTTGGTGAGCGCGGAGTCGCGAGGCCGCTTTCCGCGTGTGGTGGTGCGGGTGGGGCTGGTCGGTGCTGTCGTCTCTGTCACGGCGTCAACCTTGCCTGGGCTCGGGCATTCACGCAGGGCACGTCCGCATCAGGCCACATCGGGCAGCGGACCGGTTCCCGGCGCAAGCAGCTGGGATTGAGATCGGCATTGCGACTGTTCGTCAAGTGCGATTCCTCCATGTTCACTGCTTCCGGGCGCCGGCTGCCACCATCACGCCGTTGTGCGCGACGAGTCGGCCAGCCTTGTAGACATCGCGTGGCTTGGGACGAGCGACCACGGCTTCCTGGACATGCCGGGCGTCCAGCACGACGAAATCCGCCGTCCCGCCGACCGTGAGGCCGTAGTCCTTGAGGCCAAGCGCGCGCGCTGCGTTGGTCGTCACCATGTCAAAGGCCGCAGCCAATTGATCGTCAGTGTTGAAGCCGGAGCGATAGCCGACCATCATTGCGCGTTCGAGCAGGTCGCCGTCGCCGTAGGGCCACCAGGAATCGCGGATGTTGTCGTTGCCGGAGAACACAGTGACACCGGCATCGCGAAGCAGCAACACGGGCGGAAATGTGCGCGAGCCCGGGGCATTGGTGAGAATGGCGACGCCGGCCTCGGCAAGCTGCTGCGCGGTACGCTGAGCCACGTCGCTAGCCACTTCGCCGAGCGCGTAGGCATGGCTGATCGTGACCTTGCCGCCAAGACCCGACGCTTTGGTGCGTCGCGCGATCTCCTCGATCTCCGAGATACCCTGCAGACCGCCATCATGCAGGTGAATATCGATGCCGACGCCATGCCGCTCGGCGATCCCGAAGACGACGTCGAGATGCCCGGCGACGTCACCATCATGGCCTGCGGGATCAAGTCCGCCGACCAGATCGGCGCCGGCGCGAACGGCTTCCTCGAGCAATTTGGCCGTTCCGGGCGATGTCAGGATGCCGCTCTGGGGAAACGCGACGATCTGGATCGAAAGCTTCTCCCGGTGCGCCTCCCGCGCGGCGGCGATCGGTTCGAAATGTCGCAGGCCGACCTCGGCATCGACATCCACGTGGCTGCGCATGTGAGTGGTGCCCTGCGAGACGCAAAGGTCGATCAGGGCCGCGGCCCGAACCGGGATCGGCTTGGCGCCGGCGAGTGCTTCCTTCTCGAATTTGACGCGCTCGCGCACGTTGAAGCCGGCGGTGCAGGGCCGGTGCGGCTTCCAGTCGTCGCCGATGAAGCATTTGTCGAGGTGGATGTGACCTTCGACCATGCCGGGCAGCACCAGGCGTCGGCCAAGGTCGCGCCTTTCGCCGACTGCGCCGTAGCTTTGCGGGGACGACGCGATCGCCACGATCTTGCCGCCGCGGACGGCGATTTCGACCAGCTGGCCGTCGGTCAGCCGCGCGTTCTGAAAGAGTGTGTCGATGGCTGTCAATTTGGGTCTCCAGTTTCTTATGTCGGGACGATGCCGTCGGGCAGGGCGCGCGAAAATGCCGCGATCTCACCGGCGGTGGTGATCCAGATGTCCTCGCGCCGTGCGACGATCGCCTGCAGGGCGCGTCGCAGCGGCCGCAGCCGGTGCGGCTGGCCGACCAGATATGGATGCAGCGCGATGCCCATCACCAGCGACTGCTTGGCGGATTGCGTAAGCATCTCCTCGAATGTGTCCGTGATCATGGTCGCAAACTGTTCGCCGCTGTCCTTGCGCCCGACAATCGAGGGGATGTCGTTCAGTTCCTGTGGATAGGGCACGGACAGGATCCGCCCGCCACCCCTTGTCGAGAACCACACCGGCTGATCGTCCATGCACCAGTCGAGCAGGTATTGGTAGCCCGCTTCGGCGAGAAGGTCCGGCGTCACCGCGGATTGCGAGATCCACGGACCGAGCCAGCCAAGCGGCCGTCGTCCCTCGGCACCCGCGATGACATCCGTCGCCTCCTCGATCAGTCGCTGCTCCTCGGCAGGTGAAAGCACGCCCTGACGTTCGGAATTGGTCCGTCCATGGCCGACGACCTCGTCGCCGCGCGCGCGAAAAGCGTCCATGACTTCCGGGCAGTAGTGATAGATGCTGCTGTTCGCGAGCACGGAGACCGGCAGTTTCAGTTCGTCGAACAGATCGATGAGCCGCCACACGCCGACCCGGTTGCCATAATCGCGCCAGGCGTAGTTGAGGACGTCCGGATGCGGGCCGCCCGGGCAGAGTTCGGCGCCAAGTCCATCGCCGAAAGCGAAATGCTCGAGGTTGAGCGCGATGTAAACCGCGAGCCGCTTTCCGTTTGGCCATGCGAAGTCGGGGCGGCGCGTGATCGCGCTGTAGCGATAGCGGTCATGAGAGACGAGACCCCGCGCTGGATCCGCCGCTTGCGCGGATGTTGCACCGCCGAGAACGCCACGTGAGGTGGCCCGCTCCGGTTCCGCTCCAGTCTCCCGTTGCATTGCAATCTCCATTCGGCGCGCGATCAGCCGCTTGACATTCGTCAATTTGTGAAGAAAGTTTTTACTTCCGTCAAGGCCGCGGAGACGGCGGCAGCGGACCAGAGGCGGCTCGGGAGCCGTCCGAGCGGGAGGAATTGCAGAAATGAGCTACGCTTGTACCCCCATCACCGGGTTGTGCCGCCGCGTTGTCTTGCAGGGCGCGCTCGCCATTCTCGTCGGCTCTGTGCCACTTGCGGAGCGGGCGCGGGCCGCCGAGCCGATCAAGATCGGCCTGGTCACGGCGCTGTCGGGCCAGTCGGCGCGCGCCGGCGAAGCATTGACCCGCGGCGCCACGATCGCGATCGAGGAGATCAACGCGAAAGGGGGCGTGCTCGGCCGTCCGCTGGAGCTGGTGCGCCGTGACGATGAAAGCAATCCTGCGAAGGGGCTGACCGCCGCGCGCGAACTGATCCAGCGCGAGAAGGTCGCGGTGCTGCTCGGCGGTCTCGATACGCCCGTCCAGCTCGCGATCGTGCCGTTCGTCAACAACGTCAAGATGCCGTTCGTGGTGCCCTGGGCCGCCGGAACCAACATCACGCAGAACGGCGCCGCGTCCAACTACGTGTTCCGCGTCTCGGCGATGGACGACGAGGTCGACAAGGCGATCGTTGCGTTCGCCGGCAAGACTTTCGCAGCCAAGAAGCCGGGCCTCATCCTCGTCAACAATCCCTGGGGCGAATCGAATGAGCACGGCCTGCGCGCGGCGCTGAAGGCGGCCGGGATCGAGCCGGCGGGTGTCGAGAAGTTCGAGGCGAACGATGTCGACGTGGTCGCGCAATTGTCCCGGCTCAAGCAGGCGGGCGCCGACTCCCTGTTCCTGGTCGGCAATGTCGGTCCATCCTCGCAGGTCGTGAAATCGCTCGACCGGATGGGTTGGGCGCCGCCGATCGTGTCGCATTGGGGGCCGGCCGGCGGCCGCTTCACCGAGCTCGCCGGCCCGAGCGCCGAGAGCGTCGTGTTCGTCCAGACCTACAGCTTCTTCGGCAACCTCTCGCCGGTCGGCAAGCGCGTGCTCGCCGAGTTGCAGGCGAAGTATCCGGACATCAAGGGCCCGGCGGACGTGACGCCCGCGGTCGGCTTCGCCAACGCCTATGACAGCGTCCTGGTGATCGCCGGTGCGATCCAGAAGGCCGGTAGCACGGATCCGACCGCCATTCGTGACGGCTTCTACGGAATCGACCGGCTGGAAGGCCTGATCAAGACCTATGAGAGGCCGTTCGCCCAGGACAAGCACGATGCGCTGACGGCGCAGGACTACATCTGGGCCCATTTCGAGGACAACCACATCCTGCCGTTCAAGAACTGACGGCAGCGGTCGTCCAGCAAGCAGATCGGGGTGATCATCGATGTCGTTTCTTTCGGCGATAATAACCGGAATGGCGCTGGGGAGCATGTACGGTCTGCTCGCGCTGGGCTTTCACGTCACGTACGCCGTATCCGGCACGGTCAACTTCTCGCAGGGCAGCTCGATGACCCTGGGAGCCGTTGCCGGATACTTCTTCCTCATCGTGTGGGGCTGGCCGGCCGCGATCGGCATCCCAGCGGTGCTGCTGGTCTGCGCGGTTTACGGCGTTCTGATCGAGCGCTTCGCGGTTCGTCCGTTCGTGCTGCGCGGCTCGGACAACTGGCTGATGGCGACCGTTGCGGTCGGCATCATCGTCGACAATGTGATGCTGTTCGTGTTCGGCAAGGAGCCGCGCAGCTTCCCGTCGATGCTCGCGGCCAAGCCGATCCAGATCGTGGAGGGGGCAGGAGTCTACCCCCTGCAGCTCCTGATTCCGGTGGTCGGCCTCTTGCTTGCGCTGGCGCTGCATCTGATCACGCGCCGCACGCGGCATGGCGTCGCGATGCTTGCGGTGGTGCAGAATCCCAATGCCGCGCGGCTGATGGGCATCAATGTCAGCGGCGCCATTGCCGCGAGCTACGCGGTGTCGGCCATGCTGGCAGGCGTCGCCGCGCTGCTGATCGCGCCGCTGTTCAACGTCTCGTCCGAGATGGGCACGCTGTTCGGCATCAAGGCGTTCGCCGCCGCGATCATCGGCGGTCTCGCCAGCGCCTGGGGCGTCATGCTGGCCGGATTGTGTCTTGGCCTGATCGAGGTGTTCGCGACCAACTATCTCGGGTCGGTCTACACCCAGATCATCACGTTCGCTTCCGTCATCGTCATCCTCGTCGTCATGCCGCACGGGCTGCTCGGCCGAGCTGGAGTTAAGAAGGTATGACCTCGCGCGCCTCCCTTCTCGTCGCGGTCGCGGCGTTCGCCATTGCCATCGGCTATGCCGCGATCGCGGACAGCTATTCGGTGTTCCTGATCGCGACGATTTCGCTGACGGCGATCGGCTGCATCGGCCTCAATGTCCTGCTTGGCCTCGCGGGCCAGATCTCGCTCGGCCATATCGGCTTCATGGCGATCGGTGCGTACACCACCGTGCTGCTGATGGAGAAGGCTGGCTGGCCCTACTTCGCCGCGACGGCGGGGGCCATCGTGCTGGTCAGCATCGTCGGCGGCCTGCTCGCGATGCCGGCGCTGCGCGTGCGCGGGCCGTATCTCGCGATGGTGACGATTGCCTTTGGCTTCATCGTCGAGCATGTCACGATCGAGTGGCGCGATCTCACCGGCGGCGGCAACGGGCTGATGCTGAGTGCGCCGCCGAGCGTGTTCGGCTATGCGCTGTCCGAGCGTTCGCTTGCCATCGCTGGTGTCGTGCTGGTGTTCGCCGGCCTCATCCTGTTCGAGCGGCTGAAGCGCAGCGGCTGGGGCTATGCCATGCGTGCCGCCCGCGATACCGAGGTCGCGACGCGCTCGCTCGGCATCGATCTGGTGCAGGTCCGCGCCGTGGCCTTCGTGATCTCGGCGGCCGCGATGGCGCTGGCCGGCGCGCTGTTCGCGCCGCTGCAGGGCTATATCAGCCCGAGCTCGTTCCCGTTCCTGCAATCGGTGCTGCTGTTGTTCGCGGTGATGGTCGGCGGCGCCGGCTCGGTGCTCGGCCCGGTGATCGGCGCTGCGCTCGTGGTGTTACTGCCGGAAGCGCTGTCGGATCTCGCCGAGTATCGCCTGCTGGCCTTCGGCGTGCTGCTGTTCGTCGTGCTGCGCGCCGCGCCCTCCGGCATCGTCGGCCTCGCGGAGCAACTCGCGGCAAGATTCCTGCCGGCACGCAAGCCGGTGGCCGAGCCCGCGATCGCTGCGGCGGAAACCGATGCGGCGATCCTCGAGACCCACAACGCGGCGGGGCTCGACGTGACGGATCTCTCGATCTCGTTCGGCGGCGTGCGCGCGGTCCAGGGCGTATCGTTCAAGGCGGCGCCCGGTGCCGTCACCAGCATCATCGGTCCCAACGGCGCGGGCAAGACCAGCGCGCTCAATCTGCTCTGCGGCTTCTACCGGCCGCAGGCGGGGACGGTGAAGCTCGGCGATCGCGATGTCACGGGCATGACGTCGCATTTGCTGGCGCGGGTCGGCGTGGCGCGCACGTTCCAGACCACGCAGCTGTTCGGCTCGCTCACGATCCTGGAAAACATCCTGCTGGCCGAGCGGGTCGGCCGTCTCGGCGGCGTTGTCTCCGCGCTGCGCAATGCGGAGACTGAGGGTTTCGCCCGGTTCCTGCTGCGCTTTGCCGGTGTCGACGGCGATGTCGATCGTCTTGCGGATTCGCTGTCCCATGGCGAGAAGCGCCTGGTCGAGATCGCGCGCGCGCTCGCGTTGCGGCCCCGCATCCTGCTGCTCGACGAGCCCGCGGCGGGCCTCTCGAAGGGCGACAAGCAGCGCCTGACTGCGCTGTTGCGCCGGATCGCCGATCTCGGGATCGCCGTCATCATCGTCGAGCACGACATGCCGATGATCATGTCGCTGAGCGATCTCATCGTCGTGCTCGACGGCGGCAAGCGCATCGCGATTGGCGATGCGGCGGCGATCCGCAACGATCCGCTGGTCCGCAAGGCCTATCTCGGCGATGCGACGGCCGGCGAGAAGAGCCGCGCGCCGCGGCCAGCGCGGCAGGGCACCGCGCTCGAGGTCAAGACGCTCGATTCGTTCTATGGCCTGTCGCGCGCCCTGAATGGTATCGATCTGGTGGTCGCTCCCGGCGAGGCGGTCGCCGTGCTCGGCGCGAACGGCGCCGGCAAGACCACCCTGATGCGGTCGATCGCCGGTCTCGAACCGCCGCGCTCCACGGGTGAAGTGCGCCTCGCCGAGACGCGCATCGACAGGATGCCCGCACATGTTCGTGCCCGCTATGGCGTCGTGCTGGTGCCGGAAGGGCGGCAGGTGTTTCCGGAGCTGACGGTGAAGCAGAACCTGCAACTCGGCGCCTATGCGCGCAAGGGAATCGACCTCGATGCCGAGATCGAGGCGATGTTCGTGCGCTTCCCGCGGCTGAAGGAGCGCATCGACCAGCGCGCCGGCCTGCTGTCCGGAGGCGAGCAGCAGATGCTCGCGGTGGCGCGCGGACTTCTGACCGGGCCGAAGATCTTCATGCTGGATGAGCCGTCGCTCGGGTTGGCGCCGCTCGTGGTCGATGAACTGTTCGCGTCCTTCGAGCGGCTGCGCAGCGAGGGCATGACCATCATCGTGGTCGATCAGATGGCAGGCCACGCGCTCGCGCTGGCCGACCGGGCCTATCTGCTGGAGACCGGTGCGATCCTGAAGAGCGGGGCTGCCGACATCATCGCCGAGGATCCGCTGCTTGAGGCGGCCTATCTGGGTGGCGAGGCCCAGGCCGGCGCGCCGCAACGGCTCGCGGCACAGGCACGCTGAGGGAGGCGAGGGCGGATGTTGGTCGAAGGCCGCGAAACGGACGGAAGGCAGTCGGGTCGCGTGGGCGCGCCGGACGAGCGGCGTCCCGAATCCGCAGCGACGGTCTGTCCCGACGTGGAAGTGGGGCTCCTTGCCGACAGGGCGCTTCGCGATCGCGCCGCGGGCCAGGTCGTCGCCGTGTTCGAACGTTCGTTCTACGCCGTGATCGACGGGATCTGGATCTGCGTTGGACGGATCGGCATCGGATCGGGTCCGTTGCACGTGGTCGGCGACTTCCGCTGGCCGGGCCTTGTGGTCGGCGATCCGGTGCGGGTCGCGGACTCCATTCTGTGGATCGGAGCGACGCCGCTCGCGAATCTGGCCGCGCGGTCGGTCTGGGCGCCGCCCGCCGCACCACACTGGTCGACGGCCAGCCTGCGACGCGGCCTTGATGCTGTCGACGAAGTGTGGGGCGGTGATCTGACTTCGGAGGGCCTCGCTGTGGCCGGGTCCGGACGTGCTCCGGGCGACGGCTCTGCGCTGGTTCGGGCTGCCATGCCCGGTCTCGCCGCGCTGGAGCTAATCCTCGCAGGCTCGGATGACCATGCGGATCGCGAGTCCGGGCTTGCCAGCCTGATCGGTCTCGGGCCGGGGCTTACGCCGTCCGGCGACGACCTGATCGGCGGTGCGCTGATCGCGCTGGCAGCGCTCGGACGCATCGAATGTCGCGATGCATTGTGGGAACATTGCCGCGCGCTGCTCGACGGCACCAACGACGTCAGCCGAATCCATCTGCGCGCAGCGGCGCTGGGTTACGGCGCGGCGGCGCTGCACGCTGCCATCCATGCAACGATGAGCGGCGAGGCCGCCGAATTTCATCGCGCCCTCACGGCCCTGACGGCGATCGGGCATTCATCCGGACTGGATGCATTCGCCGGCAGTCTGATCGTCCTGCGCCACGCCCTGCGCGAGCGGTGAGGCCGTTGCAGATCAAATTTCGAGTTCTCCCAGACTGCTCCGAACGAAGTTCGGAGCTCTTTTTTTAAGGCGGGATGCGCTTCGGCCGGTCCGCTGTTCGAGCGGGTGCGGAAATTCGCATTCTTCGAGAATCCGGTCTTGACGAAGTAAGTGTTTTCTTATTAACTCGACACAACGAAAATGAACTTTGTTAGGGCGGAGACGATGACGGATCAGGATAGGCCGCAGTATCAGCAGTTGCTGGCGCGCAAGGTCGAAGTCGTGAATGTCGGGCTTGAGGGGTTCGTGAAGGACCTCAGCGACTGCGGCATCGACGTCGTTCACGTCGACTGGAAGCCGTCGGCGGGCGGAGATCCGCAGATGGCGGCTCTGCTCGCGAAGCTCGGTGTGTGAGCGCGCACCGATGAAGCTGATCGAAGACGCAAACCAGCAGGCGCTCGCCCGGATCCTCGAAGGGGAGCCGCGGCTGATCGACATCGTTCCCGCCCGCGAATTGATCCCGGGCCTGCGCGAACGGATGATCCTCCACGCCGGACCGCCGATCTCCTGGGACAGGATGTGCGGCCCGATGCGCGGCGCGGTCGCGGGCGCCATCGTGTTCGAGGGATGGGCGCAAGATCTGCCGACCGCGACCAAGCTCGCCGCCAATGGCGAGATCGAATTTCACCCGAACCACCACTTCGGTGCAGTCGGCCCGATGACCGGCATGACGACGATGTCGATGCCGCTGTTCGTGGTCGAGAACGCGCGCTTCGCCAACCGCGCCTATTGCGCGATCAACGAGGGGCTCGGCAAGGTGATGCGCTTCGGCGGCAACGATGCGAGCGTGCTGAAGCGGCTCGCCTGGCTGCGCGACGTGTTCGGGCCGACGCTCGGCAAGGCGATCCGTGCCGCCGGCGGCATCGACCTGAAATCGATCGTCGCGCGGGGCTTGTCGATGGGCGACGAACTGCATCAGCGCAATCTGGCCTGCTCGAGCGTCTTCCTTCGTGAGATCGCGCCCTGGATGGCGCGAACCTCGACCGACAACGCTGTTCTCGCCGAATGCCTCGCGTTCATCGGGCAGAACGATCAGTTCTTCCTCAACATCGCGATGGCGATGGGCAAGGCGATCACTGATCCCGCCAACGGCATTCGGGGTTCGACCATCGTCACCACGATGTGCCGCAACGGCACCGATTTCGGGATCCGCGTCAGCGGGCTCGGCGAGCAATGGTTCACTGCACCGGTCGAAATGCCGGAAGGGCTGTATTTCGCTGGCTATTCCGAGAAGGACGCCAATCCGGACATGGGCGATTCCGCGATCGTCGAGACGATCGGCCTGGGCGGATTTGCGATGGCGGCCGCGCCCGCAGTTGCTGGCTTCGTGGGGGCCGGCGCGCCGTCCGAGGCCGGCAATTTCACCCGCTCGATGGGCGAGATCACGGTTGCGCAGAATCCGGAATGGACCATCGCCGCAATGGACTTCGCGGGCGTGCCGACCGGCATTGATATCCGCCTGGTCGTCGATTCCGGCGTGGTGCCCGTCATCAACACCGGCATCGCGCATCGCGAGCCCGGCATCGGCCAGGTCGGTGCCGGCGTGGTCAAGGCGCCGTTGGCGTGCTTCCAGCAGGCGATCGTCGCGATCGCCAAGGATTTGGGTGTGTCATGAGCGTCGTTGTCCTCAATGAGGTCCGCAAGGGATTCTATCTCGATTCGGTCGCCCTGATGCGGCTGTCGCGCGAGGTCGCCGGGTCGCCCGGCGTGATCGAGGCGGCGTTGATGATGGGTACTCCGTCGAACGCTGCGATCATGCGCAATGCGGGGCTGCTCGAGGAGGGCACTGCCGTGAAGGGCAATGACCTCGTGATCGCCGTCAAGGCCGAGTCCGAGACCGCTGCCCGCGAAGCCCTCGACAATGCGACCAAGTCGCTCGACAAGCCGAAGAGCCAGGGCGAGGCACAGTCGGCCTGGCGACCGCACTCGATCGCCGCGGCTGTGAAGAACAGGCCGGAGATCAATCTCGCGCTGATTTCCGTGCCCGGCGAGTTCGCCGCCGGGGAGGCCCGCAAGGCGCTCAATCGCGGCCTGCATGTCCTGATGTTCAGCGACAACGTGTCGCTCGAGGACGAATTGTCGCTCAAGCAGCAGGCGCGGGCGGCCGGCCTCCTGATGATGGGGCCGGATTGCGGAACCGCCGTGATCGGCGGCGCGCCGCTGGCGTTCGCCAACAAGATCAGGCGCGGCAGGATCGGTATCATCGGCGCGTCCGGGACCGGAACGCAAGAGGTCTCGTGCCTGATCTCGGAAGCCGGCGCGGGAATCTCCCACGCCATCGGGGTCGGCGGGCGCGATCTGAAGAAGGATATCGGCGGCATCACCACGCTGATGGCGATCGATGCCTTCGAGTCCGATCCGGAAACCGATCATGTGGTGCTGATCTCGAAGCCGCCGCATCCCGATGTCGCCAGGTCCGTCCTTGAGCGGATCGGTAGAAGCCGGAAGTCGTACACCGTGTGCTTCATCGGTGCTTCGGAGATCGAGCTGCCGCCGAACGCCCGCTTCTCGCCGACGCTGAAGGGCGCCGCGGAACTGGCACTGGGAGACAAGAAGATCGGCGCAGGCTTCGACGCGAATGCGGTTGCATCACGGCTTCCGCGCAGGGGCCGAGGCGGCATCGAGGGCTTGTTCGCCGGCGGGACGCTGTGTGCGGAAGCTCAGGTGATCCTCGCTGCCGCAGGCCGGAAGGTGGCGTCGAACGCCGCCATCCCCGGCGTAGTCAAGCTCGGCGTCGAGCCGAACGCCGGACGGGATCGATTGATCGACCTCGGCGACGACGAATATACCCGTGGCCGGCCGCACCCGATGATCGACCCCTCAGTGCGCGACGACGCGTTGCGTGCTGCGCTCAAGAACCGCGATCTTTCGGTAGTCCTGCTCGATCTTGTGCTCGGCTACGGCGCGCATGCCGATCCCGCCGAGCATCTGACGAAGATCGTCGCTGATCGCGGGCAAGATGCGCCGGCGTTGATCGCGTCCGTCGTCGGCACGGAGCAGGATCCGCAAGGGCGCTCCGCGCAGGTCAGGAAACTGGAGCAGGCCGGACTCCTCGTTGCGCCGTCGAATGCCCAGGCGTGCGAGCTTGCGGTTGCCATCGTCCAGAATGCCGGGAGGTAAGGAAATGCGTACACTCAATGACGTGCCGCGTCGCCTGGTGGTCGCGATCGGTGGCAATGCGGTTCACCCCGAGGATATCAGGGGCACTTCCCAGGAGCAGAAGTCCGTCGCGCGGATCACTGCGGAAGCGCTGCTGCCGCTTGCGCAACTCGACAATGAGCTGGTCATCACGCACGGCAACGGCCCGGTCGTCGGCAAGATCATGATGCGCCAGATGCTGACGATGAGCCGAATCCCGCCGATGGACATGGACATCTGCGTCGCGCACAGCCAGGGCGGCATCGGCTATCTCCTGATGCAGGCGATCGAGAATGCCCTGCGCGAGCAAGGCAACCAGCGACATGTGGCAAGCCTGCTGACCCAGGTCGAGGTGGACAAGGACGATCCCGCGTTCAAGAATCCGACCAAGTTCGTCGGACCGTTCTTTTCCGAGGACGAGGCGAAGAAGATCAGCGCGGAGCTCAGTTGGGCGATGCGCGAGGATTCCGGGCGCGGCTGGCGTCATGTCGTGCCGTCGCCGAAGCCCAAGCATGTTTGCGACATCTCGCTGGTCGATGCATTGGTCAAGCGGGGAACGATCGTCATTGCGGGAGGCGGCGGCGGCGTTCCCGTGGTTCGTGATGCAAAGGGCGTGCGCACCGGCGTGCCGGCGGTCATCGACAAGGATCTGACATCCGCTCATATCGCCAATGTGCTTGGTATCGAAGAGTTGCTGATCCTGACCGCGGTCCCGCGCGTCGCGGTGAATTTCGGCAAGCCGAACAAGAAGGAACTGGACCAGGTCAGCCTCGAGGAGATCAAGGCCTATCACCGCGAAGGACATTTTCCTCCGGGGAGCATGGGACCCAAGGTCGATGCGGCAATCCGGTTTCTCGAGGGCGGCGGCAAGCGCGCGATCATCAGTCACCTCGATTGCGCCATGGCGGCGCTGCGGGGCGAGACCGGGACGCACGTCGTTCAGTAACCACCGGGATTGGCGCATCGGCGGGACATTCGCCCGCGCCAATCTGCATTCGAGCGTCGAGCAAGATGGCCCGCGCTCACCGAGTTGAAGCAGTTGGGGCGCATCTGCGCCTCATTCTGATCAGGCGATCGAGCTGGCCGCTGGCTCAAGCTCACACATACAAGACAAACAAGCAGCCTGCGGGATTCAAGGGAACGACAAGGCAATGGCCATTCAATCCAGCATTAGGGCGAACCTGTACAAGGATTCCGTGTCGTTGATGCGAATCTCGCAGGTCACGGTCGCCCGGACCGGCGTGCAGCGGGTCACGCTGCTGATGGGAACGCGCAGCAACAAGGAGTTCCTGCAGCAGGCCGGGCTGATGAGTCCGGCGCTCGAGAGCGCCAAGCCAGGCGATATCATGATCGTTGTGGCGGACGATGCGCCCGAAAAGCTCGCAGCCGCGGAGCGGGAGATTCACTCCCTGATCGCCGGCGAAGAACCGAAGGGCGGATCGACCGAATCGGCGGCGGAAGCACCGCCGCGCTCGATCTCCGGCGGCGTCGCGATGGCCGATCATGCCGACCTCGCACTGATCTCGGTGCCGGGTCCCTATGCCGCCGCGGAAGCCCTGAAGGCCCTGCGCCAGGGTCTCAACGTGCTGCTGTTCAGCGACAACGTCCCGATCGAACAGGAGCAGGCCATCAAGCGCGTTGCGGCGCAGAAGGGCCTGCTGGTGATGGGACCGGATTGCGGCACGGCCATCATCAATGGCGTGCCGCTTGGATTTGCCAACGTCGTTCGGCGCGGCGCGATCGGGCTCGTCGGAGCGTCGGGCACAGGTCTGCAGGAGGTGATGTGCCAGATCCATCGTCATGGCCAGGGCATCTCGCAGGCGATCGGCACCGGCAGCCACGACGTTTCCAGCGAGGTCGGCGGCATCACCATGTTGCAGGGCCTGGAGCTGCTGGCCGCCGACGCGCAGACCAAAGTTGTCGCCATCGTCTCCAAGCCTCCCGCGCCCGACGTGCAGAAGCGGGCGATCGAGCGCGCCAGCGCGATCGGAAAGCCGGTCGTGATCTGCTTCCTCGGCGGCGAGCCGGCAGCATCCGCCGGCAATGTTCACCGCACATCGTCGCTTGAGGAGACGGCGCGGCAGGCCCTCGCGCTTGCGGCGCCCGGCCAGCCCGAGCGTAACGAAGGTACGATCGAACAGTTGGCAACAAGGGTTTGTGCGTCGCTGGCACCCTCGCAGCGCTACCTGCGCGGTCTCTACTCCGGCGGAACGTTCTGCTCGGAAGCCCAGACCATCTGGCGGGCGGCGGGCATTCGTGCCCGGTCGAACGCGCCGCTTGCCGGCGTAGATCGTCTGGCCGACGTGGAACAGAGCCACGGGCACACGGCGATCGATCTGGGCAGTGACGAATTCACGGTGGGGCGTCCGCATCCGATGATCGACTATGGCGTGCGGATCGAACGGCTGTTGAAGGAAGCGGACGATCCGACCGTAGCCTGCATCGTCCTGGACGTCGTGCTCGGTTACGCCAGCCACCCCAATCCGGCAGAGATCCTGGCCCCGGCGATCCGGCGGGCGAAGGCCGCAGCGCGAGCGCAGGGGCGGGAGCTTCCCGTGGTCTGCTTCGTCTGCGGCACGGATTCAGATCCGCAGCCCTACGAGACCCAGAAAGCCATGTTGGCGGACGCCGGCGCGGAGATTGTCGGTAGCAGCACGGGCGCAGCCCGTTCCGCGCAAGCCATCGCGAGCCGCATGGCCGTGGACGACAACGCCACAGGGCGCCGTGCGATGCAAGGTGGAGAACGATGATGAACGCAGCCCCTTCCGCGCTCCAGAACAAGACATCGGTGATCAGCCTTGGCGCCTCCGGCCTCGACCGCGGTGTCGAGAGCAGCGGGGCTCCGCTGGTGCGTCTGCAGTGGCAGCCGGTCGGCGACGGAAGTTCCGAGGTCGCCTGGAGCCTCGCGCAACTGGTCGGCGATGCCGGCGATGCCGACTGCCTCGGATCGCGGATTGATCGCGCCAATGCGGAAGTGCTTGAGCGCATCCTGACCGCGCAGCCGGTATGGGTCGACGTCGCGGCGCACGCGTCCGAAGTCTGGCCGGACATGGGCCGGACGCTGCTCCATGCCGGTCCGCCGATCGCCTGGAGCGATATGTGCGGTCCAATGAAGGGGGCGGTCGTCGGCGCAATTCTCTACGAGAAATGGGCGACGACCCAGCAAGAGGCCGAGCAACTCGTCGCGGCAGGCGGCATCCGCTTCGCGCCGTGCCATGAATTCGGCGCGGTCGGGCCGATGACCGGGATCATCTCACCCTCAATGCCGCTGTTCGTGGTGCTGAACCAGACCACGGGCAATCGCGCCTATGCGCCGATGATGGAATCCGGCGGCGCCAAGACGCTGCGTTTCGGCGCCTTCGCGCCCGAGGTGATCGAAGGCCTCAAGCTCATCGAGAATGTATTGGCGCCATGTCTGAAGGCCGCGGTCGCTGGCATCGACGGTGGATTGCCGTTGAAGCCGCTGATGTCGCAGTCGCTGCACATGGGCGACGACGTCCACAATCGCAACACGGCGGCGACCCTGCTGCTGTATCGCGCCGTCACGGAATCGCTGCTCAAGTCCTCGATCTCGCGCGATCTGGTTCACGAGACGCTGCGGACGATCGGGGCGGACGATATGTTCTTCCTCAGCCTGTCGATGGCGGCATGCAAAGCAACCATGGATGCCGCGCACGGCGTGCCGTTCAGCAGCATCGTCACAGCAATGGCGCGCAACGGCGTGAATGTCGGCATCCGGGTCAGCGGACTGAACGGGCAGTGGTTTGTCGGTCCGGCCGACATCCCTGTCGGCCTGTTCCTGCCCGGCTTCAGCGAGGCCGATGCCAATCCCGATATCGGCGACAGCGCGATCACCGAGACCGCGGGACTCGGCGCGTTCGCGATGGCGGCGGCTCCGGCGATGGTGCAGTTCGTCGGCGGCACGCCGCAGGACGCGCTGCGTTACTCGCGCGAGATGGCGCACGTCACGATCGGCCGTAATCCCGGCTTCACTCTGCCGATGCTCGACTTCATCGGAGCTCCGGTCGGCATCGACATCCGCAAGGTCGTGGACGAAAGCATGCGGCCGGTCATCAACACCGCAACCGCGCACAAGGAGCCGGGCATGGGGATCATCGGCGCCGGCGTCGTGCAGGCGCCGATGAAGTGCTTCGTCGACGCCGTCGGCGCGCTAGCGACGGTGGCCGCGAGATGACGTTGATTCGAGTCTGAGAACGGCGGCGCCGTCGCGCTGCCGATTGAAAAAATGCCGCAACAAAGATTGCGGCAACACCCGGAACGAACAGGAGGAAACAGATGAACGGTACCCGTCGTGCATTTCTGCAAACAGGCCTGCTCTCGGCAGCCTGGATCGGTTCATCAGGCCGGCTCGCCTTCGCCGACGATGCTGCGAAGCCGCTGCGCATCGGCATTCTCATTCCGGGGTCGCGGGCCGACCATGGCTGGATGGAGTCGGCCTACAACGGCATGAAGGCGGCCGAGCAACGCCACGGCAACAAGGTCGTGATCACGTCGATCGAGAACGTCAAGTTCGCCGACATGGAGCAGGCGCTCGTCACGCTCGCGAGCAAGAACGACATGGTGATCGGCGCCGCGGGGCAGACCCAGGCATCGGTGCTCAAGGTCGCCAAGCGGTTCCCGAAGGTGAAGTTCTCCATCGTCGGCCCGACCGGACAATCGACCGAAAACGTCGCGCAATACGACGTGCTGCAGGCCCAGATCGGCTTCATTGCCGGCGCGGTCGCCGCGATGATGTCAAAGAACGGTGCGGTGAGTTACGTCGGCGGGCTTGAAATCCCGGCCATCGTCAACACCGGAACGGAATTCGCGAACGGCGCCAAGCACGTCAAGCCGGACACCAAATGCTTCGTGACCTACACCGGCGACTTCGACGACGTCGCCAAGGCGAAGGAAGCGACCCTTGCCGCGATCGCGCAGGGGGCTGACGTCCACTACAACATCCTTAATCTCGGCGTGCGCGGAATGGAGCAGGCGGCGCGCGAGAAGGGCACCAGGATGATCGGGAGCTATACCAATTACTGCTCCGACAACAATCCGCTCTACATCGCCTACACGGTCAGCGGCATCGGGTTCATGGTCGAATATGCCATCGACCAGGCCGTCGCCGGAACGTGGCACCCGGAGTACAAGCAGTTCGGCCTCGCGATGGGGCCACGTTCGGCCGACATCGAGATCTGCGCCGGGGCAACGCCTGAGATCCAGGCCAAGATCAAGGAGCTCAAGGACGACCTGCTGTCGAACAAGATCAAAGTCAAGGTGGGTTGACCGTGGCTCTTCTCGAACTGTCTGGCTTGACCAAGCGCTTCGGGGCTTTCATCGCGCTCGACGACATATCGCTGCTGATCGAGCGCGGCGAGGTGCACTGCCTGCTTGGCGAGAACGGCGCCGGCAAATCGACATTGTGCAACCTGGTGTTCGGGGTGCACCGGCCGGATGGCGGCACGATGACGTTGGGCGGGGAGCCGTTCGATCCGCGCGGCCCGGCGGAGGCGCTGCAGCGCGGCGTCGTGATGGTGCATCAGCATTTCAGCCTGGTGCCCACCATGAGCGTGGCCGAGAACCTGATGCTCGGCCGCGCCAGCGCGGTGCTGAAGCCGCAGGACATCATGGTGCGGATGGAGCAGCTCGCAGCGGAATACGGCCTCGAAATCGACCCCGAGGCGCGGATCGATGAACTTTCGGTCGGCGAGCGGCAGCGGGTCGAGATCATCAAATGCCTGCTCGGCGATCCGCAACTGCTCGTGCTCGACGAACCGACTGCCGTGCTGCAGCCGGATGAGATCGATGCGCTGCTGGCGATCTGCCGCCAGGTGGCGCTGCGCGGCAAGTCCGTGATCCTGGTGACGCACAAGCTCGGCGAAATCAGCCGTGTGGCCGATCGCACGACGGTGCTGCGGCAGGGCCGGATCATCGAGACCGTCGCGATGGACGGTGCCGACATCCGGTCGCTGGTGCGCTCGATGGTTGGCCGCGACGTCCAGTCGGCCGGTTCGGTGCTCGCCGCGGCGGTCGACGTCGAAGGCAAGACGCCGGCGAAACCCTCGGACGCGGCTGGTCCGGTGTCGCCGGGTGAGGCGGTGCTGCAGATCTCGGACCTCGTGTATCGCGACCCGCATGGGGTGCCGCGGCTCGATGGCCTGAGCCTCACGGTCGGCACCGGCGAGATCGTCGGGATCGCGGGCGTCGAGGGCAACGGCCAGACCGAGCTTGGATTGATCCTGGCCGGGCTCGCCTCGCCAAGCGCCGGCGCGATCGTGGTCGGCGGCACGCCGGTGGCCGGTTGCACGCCGCAGGAGATCACGGATGCGGGTGTCGGCATCGTTCCCGAGGATCGCCATGCGGTGGCCTGCATCAGGGAATTGTCGGTTGCCGAGAACCTGTTTCTCGGCGCCATCGGAAAATTCAGCCGCTTCGGCCTGCTCGACAAGTCGGCGCGGCGCAAGGCGGCGGAGGCGATGATGCGCGACTTCGACGTGCGGGCGAGCAGCCCGGACGTCTCGATGGCGAGCCTCTCCGGCGGTAATCAGCAGAAGGCGGTGCTCGCGCGTGAGCTGTCGCTCGATCCGCTGGTGTTCCTTCTCGCCGCGCAGCCGACGCGCGGCCTCGACGTCGGTGCGATCGAGGCCGTCTACAATCGCATCCGCGCCGCGCGTGACGACGGCCTCGGGGTGCTTTTGATCTCCAGCGAGCTCGAGGAGCTGATGGCGGTGTCGGATCGGATCGCGGTGATCTACCGCGGCAAGCTGGTTGGCGAGCTCGCGGCCGGGTCGTTCAGCCGCGAGGCGATCGGAGCGATGATGTCGGGGCACGCGCATGTCTAGGTTGGCCATGGTCATGAAAAATCCGAAGCTGGCGCGGGTCGCGCAGGGCGCGCGGCTCGAGTTCGTGCCGTTGCAGGTTCTGGTTCCGGTGGTAGCGACCCTGATCGCGCTCGGGATCGGCCTGCTCATCATCGCCGCCACCGGTGCGTCCGTCCTTGAGGCGATCGAAGCTTTCTGGGACGGCATGGCGGGGAGCGATTTCAACATCGGTGCCTCGATCAATCGCGCCATCAGCCTCGCGCTGGTCGGTCTCGGCTTCATCTTTGCCAGCCGTGCCAACCTGACCAATGTGGGCGGCGAGGGGCAGATCGCGATGGGCGGGATGTTCGCGACGGCCGCGGCCCTGCATGGCGCCGGCGGCCTGCCGTTGGGACTGGCGTTCATCGTGCCGCTTGCCGTGGGGACCGTCGCCGGCGCCGTTTGGGGCGGCTTGGCCGGCTTCCTCAAGGCGGCGCGCGGTACCAACGAGGTCATCAGCACACTACTGTTGAGCTTCATTGCGCTTCCGCTCGTGTACTGGTCGGTCGAATCCTTTCACCTGCTGCGCAAGCCGATCAGCGACGTGTCGTCGTTGCCGGAATCGGCGGAGATTCCTGACACAACCAAGCTGCCGCTGCTGTTCCCGGACAATGGATCACCGCTCCATATCGGTCTGCTGATTGCGGCGATCGCCGTTGTCGTGGTGTGGCTGGTGCTCAAGCACAGCACGCTGGGCCTGCGGCTGCGCGCCGTCGGCTTGAATACGACGGCCTCCCGCCGTGCCGGCATGCGGACGAGCTTCTACGTGATCCTGGCCATGACGGTCTCCGGCGGCCTGGGCGGTCTCGGCGGCGCGATCATGATCCTCGGTCAGCAGTTCTATCTGACGAGCGATTTCTCGTCCGGCTACGGATTTGACGGCCTGGTAGTCGGCCTGCTGTCGCGCGGCTCGGCCGTTGGCGTCGTGATCGGTGCGTTGCTGTTCGGCTTCCTGCGATCGGGGTCCATCAACATGGAAATCTCGGCGCATGTCCCGTCCGCCGTCGTCCTGATCTGCCAGGGCCTGATCGTCATCGTCATTGCCGGCTCCGCGATCCTCACCAACCGAAAGGTGACCCGATGATTGACGAACAAATGGCTGTGTTCATCGGTTCCGGACTCCGGCTTGCGGTTCCGATCATTTTCGCCGCAACGGGCGAGATGCTGAGCGAGCGCGCCGGCGTGCTCAACCTCAGCCTCGACGGCATGATGCTGATGTCGGCTTTCACGGCGGCGCTGGCATCGTGGGCGACCGGCTCGCCGCTCATTGGCGTCGCGGCCGGCGTATTGGTCGCGACGGCGGTTGCTGGGGCGCAGGCCGTGTTGAGCGTGACATTGCGCGCCAATCAACTGGTGGTGGGGATCGGGTTCAACATCCTGGCGCTGGGATCAACAACGTTTCTCTACCGTGAGATCTTCGGGCCGCTGTCGCGCGATCCGATCCCCGGATTCGCGCAGCTCAATCTGCCGTGGCTCGCGCATATCCCGGTGATCGGGTCGGCGTTGGCGAACCAGACCGGCCTTGCCTATGTCAGCATCCTGATGGTCGTCGTGACCTGGCTGATCCTGAAATATACGTCGTTCGGGCTGGCGGTGCGGGCGGTCGGCGAGGATCCCCGCGCCGCGGACAAGGCCGGCATCAGCGTCGCCAGGACGCGCTATCTCGGCGTGCTCTACGCGGGCATTCTGGCCGGGCTCGGCGGTGCCTTCATGTCGGTCGCGGACAGCAATACGTTCACCGAGAACATGACCAAGGGCGCGGGCTATCTTGCGATCACGGCCGTGATCTTCGGCGGCTGGAATCCCTGGTACACGCTGGCGGCGTGCCTGCTGTTCGGCTTCGCGACCGCGCTGCAATTCCTGGTGCCGGCGTTGCAGCTCGATGTGCCGGTCGCGCTGCTGTTGCTGCTGCCATATCTGCTGGCGCTGGTCGCCATCGCGGGCTTCGTCGGAAAGAGCAGACAGCCCTCGGCCCTGACCATTCCGTTCGAACGCGGCGGCTGATCCGCAACAGACTTCAAGAAAACATAGGCAAGGGAGGACAATCCGATGACGAGTTCCAATTTAGCAAAGGCCGCGGAATCCGCCGCGCCCGGCACCGCCAATCCCCTTGGGTCTGCTCCCGGCTACAAATGGCTGGTCGACGACAACAACGTCAACATGGCGATGGCGCTGCCGCCGCCCAGGGCGGTCACGATCGACGCGCAGCCCCAAACCGTGACGGTCGATCTGCACCGCACCGTTCTCATCGTCGTCGACATGCAGAACGACTTCTGCGCGAAGGGCGGATGGGTCGACCATCTCGGCCTCGATCACACGCCGGATCGGGCACCGATCGAGCCGCTGCAGAAGCTTCTCCCGGTGTTGCGGAGCGCCGGCGTGCACGTCATCTGGCTGAATTGGGGCAATCGGCCCGATCTCAAGAACATGGCGCCCAACCAGCTCCATCTGTACAAGCCGAAGGGTGTCGGTATCGGTCTTGGCGAGGCGTTGCCGGGCAGCGGCGCGCGCGTGCTGCAGAAGGACAGCTGGGCCGCGGCCGTCGTCGATGAATTGCAGCAGGAGCCCGAGGACATTCACGTCGACAAATACCGGATCAGCGGCTTCTGGGACACGCCGCTGGACAGCATCCTGCGCAATCTCGGAACCAAGACGATCCTGTTCGCCGGCGTCAACACCGATCAATGCGTGCTGCATTCGCTCACCGACGCGAATTTCCTGGGCTACGGTTGCCTCCTGGTCGAGGACTGCTGCGCAACGACCTCGCCGGGCTACTGCGTTGAAGCAACCCTGTTCAACGTCAAGAAATGTTTTGGCTTTGTGACGCATTCGTCAAACGTCATCGAGGCCATTTCAGGAGCAGATCCAACGGCGTGACAGACTTGGGCACGGCGCGACATCACCTGTGGCGGGCCGCCGTTTGCGACGTCGGCCGCCTCGGAGTGCACACACTAGCCTTGTGACGTCGCTTGCGATTCTCGTCCGCCCAGGCGCGGCTCGGTCCCGGCAAGCAGCCGCTGGATGTTCGCGCGATGGCGCGCGATCACGTAAAGGCCACCTGCGATGACCAGCAGCCGATAGGGCAATGGCTGCTCCAGGGCGCAGACCAGCGCGATTGCAGTGAACGCCGCCAACATTGAGCTCAGGGAAACGATCCGGGAAATTGCCAGCACAACGCCAAAGGCCGCAGCGGCTCCGAAACCGACTGGCCAGGACAGCGCCAGCAAGACGCCGAGCCCCGTCGCTGCGGATTTGCCACCCCTAAAATTCAACCAGATCGAACGGCTGTGGCCCAGCAATACCGCAAGTCCGGCCAGGCAGACCGCCCAAGGCAACAAGGTTTGCAGATCGATCGCCGTCGGTGGCGTGACCGACGGTAAGAACCAGCGGGCAAATGCAATCGCCCCCGCGCCCTTCAGCACATCGACCAGCAGGACCGCCAACGCGGGCCACTTGCCCAGGGTACGCAAAACGTTCGTGGCCCCGGTGGACCTGGAGCCGTGCTCCCGGATGTCGATGCCCCTCAGCAGTTTCCCCGCCAGATAGCCCGCGGGTATCGAGCCGAGAAGGTAAGCGGTCGCCAATCCAGCCGCACTCGCGATCCAAAAAACCATAGGCCTCTCCTCGATGCGCCAGCGTCAGGCAAGCGTCATCCGGAGTCTACCATCTATGCGACGGCCGATATCGTGGATACGAGGGGGCGATTCCCTTACCCGCTCCAATCCCCTTTGGAATAGGCTGGCCTTGCGATAGATACCGCGATCGACATGCCGATCGATCGGCGATGCTGCCGCAACGGAGACAGGACACGGAATGACGACGCACGCCATCGAGATTCGCCGCCTCTTGCCTGCGGACGCTGCGCTTTATCGCGACATCCGTCTCGAGGCGCTGCGCTTGAGCCCCGAGGCGTTCGGCAGCGCGTATGAGACGGAGAGCGTGCATCCCGTCGAATGGTTCGCGGAGAGGCTCGCGCACGGGGCGGCGATACTTGGGGCGTTTTGGGGCGGCGAGCTCGCCGGCATCGTTGGCTTCTTTGCGGCGGAAGGGCCGAAGCGGCAACACAAGGGCATGCTGTTCGGGATGTATGTGCGGCAGCAGGCGCGATGCGCCGGTGTCGGCCGGCTTCTGGTCGAATCCGCGCTCGAGCTCGCCGTGCAATCAGTCGAACTGGTGCAGCTTGCCGTGGTGAAGGGCAACGAGCCGGCCGTCCGGCTCTACCGGAGCATGGGCTTTGTGGAGTACGGGCTGGAGCAGCACGCGCTGAAGATTGACGGCCGCTACTATGATGACATCTTGATGATGAAGGATCTGGTCGGGCGCGACTGACGTCGTACAAAGTGAACCGACACAATTCCGGCGGCCCGTTGCGATAGCCGCACGTCCACGCTTAACGTCACGCATCCGTTTGCTGTCATCGCCCCGGGGACGCTGCCATGCCGAAGATCGATCTGACAAAGGTGCCGGAACGCAAGGGGAGCGGCTATCCGGCCGAATTCGCCGCACCGTGCGCGGAACGAATCCGGCAGCGTCTCGGCGACGTCGGCGGGCTTGCCGATTTCGGCGTCAATCTGATGCGGCTGCCGCCCGGCAACTGGTCGAGCCAGCGCCATTGGCATTCGGATGAGGACGAGTTCGTCTATGTGCTTGCGGGCGAGGTGGTGCTGATCGAGGACGGCGGCGAGACGGTGCTGAGCGCCGGCGATTGCGCGGCGTTCCCGAAGAATTCCGGCAACGGGCACCACATGATCAACCGGTCGCAGATGACGGCGACCTATCTCGAGGTCGGCTCGCGCTCGCGTGCCGACCTCATCACCTGTTCCGACATCGATATGATGAGCCCGAGCTCCGACGGCCGCTTCCTGCACAAGGACGCCGGCCGTACGAATAGGCCCTGAACCGCAGGCCGGCGCGAAATCCGGCGTTGCGGATTGGCCGGCGAAAGACCAATCTTCCGGAGAGGGAGCCTTGGTCGCGTGCCATGACGGAATGGTACTTCATCTGGATTGACGGTCCGCGCGGACCCGAGCCGCAGAAGTGGTCGTCGGACGCGCTCTGGGGCCAGCTTGCGCGCCAGGACATCATCGTCCGCTTTCCCTTGAGCGATCGCGAAGCCGGGTTGTCGCTCGACCAGCTGGCGCGGCTGCATCCCGTGCCGCAGTGAGCTACGCGCGGCAGTCTCACACCACCAGCCGTCCCTCGCGCTCCGCGACCGTGATCTGGGCTTCCCTTCCCGAGTTGAAATCGAGCTGGTCGGCCTCGATGCCGTCGCTGAAGATGACGCCGTTCTCCGGCATCCGGACGCTGGGGCGCTCGGCGCGTTCGAGGCTGCCGCAGGCGAGGGTGACCTGCGACGTGCGTCTTGGAAAAGGCTCGCCCGCCGGTGTTCTTTGCGCGCACATTCAATCCGCCGGGTTGACCGTCATACCGAGAGATCGAAGCCGGGCGTCGCGACGTCGGTTAAGAACGAGGCCAGGAACATTTTTCCAAGTACGTGCCTGGCCGCGGGTGTGCGGGCCTTGAGCCGGCCGCTTCGGATGGCCGCCCTGAATTCCGTTGGCGTCGGCGCCGCAATATTGGTGTGAGGTGCCGCGCGTGGCGCTATTGCTGACGCGCTGAGCAGGACGCTGGCGTAATAAAGTCGGCTAAGGGCGCGCACGAGCCGAAGCCGGGCACGCACAGCGTCGTCCGGCGCGCGGCCGAGGCATGACCGCAGCAGGACGTCTTCGAGCTCCGCCGACCGCGCGATGCTGTCGCTGATGATGGCGATATCGACCAGCGGATCGTTACGATAGCCGGACTCCCAGTCGATCATCCAGAGCCGCTTGCCGTCGTACAGGATGTTGGCGGGAATCAGATCATTGTGGCTGGAGAGCGAATTCGCATCATTCCAGACATAGGCCGCACGGATACGCTCGAAATGTTCGCTGTATCGATCAAGCGTGCCAGGAGCAAACAAGCCGGTACGACAGACGTGGGACCAGAGCCAGCCCACGATATCCGGATAGCGTACCAGATGTGGAAAGACCGGTGTCGCGTGCAGCCGCGCCAGCAATTCGCCGAGCGTCTCTGCCAACGCAGGCAGTCCGCCAGTGTAGCTGCCCAGCGGTTGCCTCGCGACAAAGTCCATCACGGCAATGCGCGAGCCTTCGTCGGCGTAGTAGAGCCTTGGTGCAATGCCGGCTTCGGCGGCGATGCGCAGCGACGTATATTGATGCGGATTTTGCAGCGCGCTCGCTGGTCCCTCGATCCGCAATCGCTGCAGCGGACTGACCGGCCCCTCCGCTCGCAACAGATAGCGGCGGCCGCCCGCATCGATTCGGAACAGCCGCGCGCCCGTTGTGCCGCCTGAGATCGGCGTCACAGCGTCGATCGCTGCCCTGCCGATCACCTCACGCAACGCAGCATCGCGTTCTGCCGACTGAAGTGTATCGAGATCACTCATGCACAAAAAGTTAGCATGACGGCTATGCGTGCCGAAATCGCATTGATGTTGAGTTCCCGATCTTCAATTGCTGGTCGCGCGCGACGAAGCATGAAACAATGCCGCAAAAATCATGTCGGGAAAACTTGATGTCGTTCGAGCGGGGGTTGCATAGCGCCGTTGCGTGCAGGATCGTCAAGCGCAGATCATGGATCGCGTTGCCATTATTCTGCCTGATCAGCACGTTCGGAGTGGTGCATCACGCCGTCGCGAACGAATCCCTGGCGATTGTGGATGCGCGCGTACCGGCTGCGGACAAAGAAGGCGGAGACCTTCCCTTGACGATGACGATCAGGAACGAGGCAGACAGCGCCGATGCGCTGCTCCGTGTCCGCTGCCCGGTCGCGAATTTTTCCGAGCGCCACATCGTCGATCGCGGCGAAGGCGCGCCCGCCATGCGCTCGATATCCAATATACCAGTCCCGGCCAAGGCGACGCTCGAGCTGAAGCGCGACGGCTATCACGTCATGCTGCTGCAGTTGCGTCAGGCGCTCGCGCCGGGCGAGACCTTCAAATGCGCGATCGTTTTTCAGAAAGCTGGAACCATCGAGACGGAGGTGCAGGTCCAGAAGTGACCCAAGACAAGTGAAGACAAGTGACTAAGGAAGGCGGCGGGCGGCACGGCCGATCGCCGGGACGAAAAGCTTCTCGCGCGACCGCCCGTATGTGACGGGCGGTTCGATCAATGAAGAACGCTGGATCCGGAGGAAATGAACTGATGACAAGGCTGAATTGGGTTAGATCGCATATGCTTGCGGCGGCAGTAGCATCCGCTGCGACCTTGGCGAGCTCGTTCGCGCTCGCCGACGATGTCAACCAGGATCGCCTGCTCAACGCTGACAAGGAAGCAGGCAACTGGCTGCACCATCACAAGAACTACTCGGCGACCCGCTTCTCGTCGCTGGCGGATATCAACAAGGACAACGTCAAGAACCTGAAGGTCGCCTGGACCATGCATCTCGGCGGCGTCGAGGGCGGCGGAATCTGGGGGCACGGCGGCCTGGAGGGAACTCCGATCGTCGAGAACGGATTCATGTACGTCACCGACGGCTGGGGCTCGGTCTACAAGATCGACGCGCACGGCGGCAAAGGCGTGCTGCTCTGGAAGATGGATCCCAAGACCGACCACGACTGGGCCGGCGCGGTCGCCTGCTGCGGCGTCGACAACCGCGGCGTTGCGCTGTGGGACAACCTCGTGATCTCGCACACGCTCGACGGCCGCCTGATCGCGACCAACAAGGAGACCGGGCAGGTCGCCTGGCAGCGTCAGGTCGCCGATCCCGACAAGGGTGAGGTGATCACCGGCGCGCCACTGATCGTCAAGGGCATGGCGATCACGGGTGTCGCTGGCGCCGAATACGGCATTCGCGGATGGGTCGCCGCGACCGACCTGAAGAGCCAGAAAGAAGTCTGGCGCACCCACACCATCCCGGGCAAGGACGAGCCCGGTTCCGAGACCTGGAAGGACGACAAGAACGCCAAGGCGAGCGGCGGCGGATCGACCTGGGTCACCGGCAGCTACGACCCGTCGACCAACACCATCGTCTGGGGCGTCGGCAATCCCGGACCGGACTGGGACAACGAATACCGGCCCGGCGACAACCTCTACACCGACTCGTCGCTCGGTCTCGATGCCGACACCGGCAAGATCAAGTGGCACTACCAGCACACGCCGAACGATCCCTACGACTATGACAGCGTGGCGGAGAACGTGCTGGTCGACGTCCCCGGCCCCAACAACACGACGCTGAAGCTCGCGCTCGAGGCCGACCGCAACGGCTTTGCCTATGCGGTCGATCGCAACAGCGGCAAGTTCGTCTGGGGTCTGCCCTTCGTCAAGAAGGTGACCTGGACCAAGGGACTCGATCCCGAGTCCGGCAAGCCGGTGGAGTATGATCCGAAGCAGGGGGTGCAGAAGTACAATGCGTCGGTGACGCCGAGCCGGACCAACAAGGAGACGGATATCTGCCCCGGCAACATGGGCGGCAAGAACTGGCCGCCGACCGCCTACAATCCGAACCTGAAGCTCTGGTACATTCCCGTCATCGAGAGCTGCAACCACATCAAGGTCGAGGAGATGACGCCGGACAAGGTCAAGGCGCGCGAGTTCTTCACCGGCGGCGGACCGAGCCAGCCGGTCAAGATCACCGGCAGCGTGACCGCGATCGACGTCACCACCGGCAAGGTGGCAGGGAAGGCGGAAACGCAATTCCCGAACCTCGGCGGCATCCTGGCGACGCCCGACCTCGTGTTCTCCGGACAGCCGTCCGGCGAGGTGGTCGCCTACGACGCGAAGTCGCTGCAGCAGCTGTGGGAGTTCAACACCGGCGGTGGCGTCAATGCGCCTCCGATGACGTTCTCGGTGGACGGCAAGCAGTATGTCGCGATCCTGGTCGGCCTCGGCGGTGCCTGGGACAAGTGGTTCATCGATGCCACGCCCGAGCTGAAGCGGATGCAGCCGGGCTCGATGCTCTACGTGTTCGCGCTTTGACATCGCAAGCGCGGGAGGCTTCACTGAGAGGCCTCCCGCGTCGATCTGGCCGAGAGAGAAATCAGACAAGAAACAAGACAAATGAAACAAACATGGCTGGTTGGCGCGTGGCTCGGTTGCGCGCTGGTGACGGGATTTGTCGGTACCGCGCACGCGCAGTCGGCAAGCGATCCGACCGACGCGGGCAAGGCGGTGTTCAAGCGCGGCAATTGCGTCGGCTGCCACAAATGGCACGGCAATGGCGGCGGCGGCTATGGCGGCGACGCGCTGTCGCTGCGCAAGACCGAGCTGACCCGCGAGCAGATCATCGAGACGGTGACGTGCGGACGCCCGGGCACCGGCATGCCGTTCTTCGTGCGCGGCTCCTATGACACCACGAAATGCTACGAGATGACCCGGCAGGATGTCGCGGATCGCATGCCGCCCGAGGCGAACGTGTTCCTGCGGCCGAACGAGATCGAGGCGGTCGCCGATTATGTGCTCGCCCACGTCAAGGGCAAGGGTGAGCCGAGCTATGACGAATGCATCGCCTTCTTCGGCGATGGCTCGCGTGTCTGCAATGTCTACAAGGAGGCCGGCCACGCCGCCGCGTCGTCCGACCAGAGCGAGAAGGCAAAGCCATGAGCAAGCAGGGATCGGCAATCCGCGGGTTGGTCTTCACCGCGTCAGTCACCGCGGCGGTGCCGGCGATGGCCACGGCAGGTGACCTGCGCGACATCAATGTCGGCATGGAAATCAGCAGCGTTCCCGACGCGGGATATATCAACCTGACCTGCGTCGGTGAGAAGACGCACCGATTGGCGGAATGGGCGCAGTGGGCGGCTTGCCCGGCCGGACCGGACCAGCTGCGCGGCATCCGCTTCGAGTATGACCGCGAGACCGCGCGGGAAGGCACCATGGTCGGCGGCCATCCCGCGATCCTGACCGTGATGATCGACAAGGACGCCAGGATCGCGGCGCTGACGATCGAGACCGATCCGAAGGCGCGGCTCTATCTGCGCAAGAAGGCGTTCCTGCTCGGCCTGCAGGCGAAGTCGCGCTACGGCGAGGACGGCTGGACCTGCTCGGAGGCGAAGCCGGGCGCCGACAAGCAGGAGGTCGGTGGCGTATTCGTCGACGAGACGTGCAGCAAGACCGCCGATGGCCGGACCGTCGAGATCGAGCGTCATCTCTATCGCGAGCCGAACAAGGAGCTCAAGGATATGACCGACGAGACCCGGATCACGATCCGCCGCGCGGGGTCGTAGGAACATCGATCGGGCGCGTTTGCACCGCGTAGCCCGCCCGATCTTAGGTCTCGATCGGCGCTGCGTCGATGTCGATCTGCGGCAACAGGCCGGGAGACTGCCGTTCGACCAGCTCGCGCATCTTTCCGACGATCGCTTTGGCTTCCGCCGAGACAATCGAGCTCGGGCCGGCAACGGTGACGACGAGCGGTGGCGTCTGGTCGGACTCGGTCAACCGCATCGCAATCGCGCTCAGGCCGGGCGTCCCCATGTCGCGCGTATAGGCGAAGCCCTGCCGGCGGATCGTCGCCAGCGCATGCTGGATATCGCCGAATCGGACGGCGGATGACGGTGCTTCCTCGGCGTTGATCCGCTGCACGATCCGCCGCGCATCTTCGTTGTTCATCAGGCTGAGAAACACCCGACCCGGGGTCGAGTGAGTCAGCAGCCGCCGCGCGCCGGGCTCGAGATAATAGCGCACCGGTGTCGTGCCCTGCAGCACGCGGATGTACTGGCTGTAGAGCTGGTTGCGCGCCACCACGAAGGTGGTCAGCCGCGTCGCCTCGTGCAGCTCGCGCGTGATCGCATCGAGCGTGACGCCCGGCAGCCTTTCGCTCGTGAGCCAGCCGCCGAGCAGGGCGATGCGGACCGTCGGCCGGTAGGTGCGCGCCTGCCGGTCGTGGTCGAGATAGCCGAGTTCAACGAGGCTCTTCAGCAGCGCCGACGTGCTCGACGGCGGATAGTTCAACCGGCGCGCGATCTCGGTCATGGCCGCGGGCCGTTCGATCTCGGCAAAATACTCGAAGATGCGCAGCACGCGATGCGCGGACTTGACGACGGACGGATCGGGGCTGCCGTCGGCGGCGCGGAACAACTCGTCATGCCGGTTGGCCTCGATCACCATTGCCGCGGGATCGTCGGGTTGCGTGCGAACGCGGTCGGCGACGATGCGCCGTCGGCCGCGCCGGGACGGGGGCTGGGTATCGGAGCGAACGCCCTTCATCTTCTTGCCGCTCGTGTCCTTGAACAAAGCGCAGGCCTGGTGCGCTGCAACATTCATTGTCGCCTTCTGCCGTCGAATGTGCAGCGAAACCAACGGAGGTCAAGAGTCCGCGGTGCAGCATGACCTGGCGCGCGGTCCGCGCGCGGGCGGCATTTCCTCCACGTATCTGAAATTATTCTCGTGCGGGCGTCCGCCGATGGACATCGCCGCGATCGTTCCCGATGTTGCAGGCGAAGTTTGAACACCGATGACATCGCGCACGCCGGCAAGGCTGCTGCGACGTCATCCCAAAGGGAGTTCCCCGATGCAGATGAGCGCGCGCGACCTTCGCAGCCCCGACGATGCCGGCGTGCCGGCCGATCCGGCCCGCCACATCTCGCATGATTGTGCGGGCCTCAACTTCTATGATCTCGATCGCGGGCTCCGCGGCCTTCTGGAGCTCTATCTGGCGCGCGAGGATCGCGAGCGGCTGGAGCCGCACTTCAAGCGTCTTGGCGAACTGGCCGGCGGCAGGCTCGACCGGCTGGCACGGGTCGCCGACAAGCATGCGCCGGTACTCAATCCGAGGGACGCCTACGGCCGCGACGAGGACTGGATCGACTATCATCCGGCCTATCGCGAGATGGAGGCGATCGCCTTCGGGGATTTTCAGTTTCATGCCATGAGCCATCGCGCCGGCGTGCTCGGCATGGATCGGCCGCTGCCGGCCGTGGCCAAATATGTATTTCAGTATCTGTTCGCGCAGTCCGAGTTCGGGCTGATGTGCCCGATCAGCGTCACCGACACCTCGACGCATCTGATCCGCAAATTCGGCTCGGACGAGCTCAAGGCCTATCTGCTGCCGAAAATGCTGTCGGACGATATGGCGACGCTGTGGAAGGGCACGCAGTTCATGACCGAGCGCGCCGGCGGCTCCGACGTCGGCGCGGTCGAAACCGTTGCGCGCCGCGATGGCGACGTCTGGCGTCTGACCGGCGACAAATGGTTCTGCTCGCACGCCGATGCCAACGTCGCGCTGATGCTGGCGCGGCCTGAGGGCGCACCCGCAGGCACCAAGGGGCTCGCGCTGTTCGCGCTGCCGCGCCGCCTCAAGGACGGCCGGCGCAACAGCTACCGGATCGTCCGCCTCAAGGACAAGCTCGGCACCAAGTCGATGGCATCCGGCGAGATCCGGCTCGACAATGCGGTTGCCTATCTCGTCGGCGATCCGACGCAGGGGCTCAAGCAGATGATGGAGCAGGTCAACCTCTCGCGCCTGTCGCACGGCGTGCGTGCCGCCGCGATGATGCGGCGCTGTGTCAACGAAGCCGTGGTCAGCGCCTCATCGCGCGCAGCGTTTGGCCGGCGCGTGATGGATTTCCCGCTGCTGCGCCGGCAGCTGATGAAGCTGATCGTGCCGACCGAGCAGGCGCTGTCGATGATGCTCGTGGCGGCGCGCGCGATGGACGATGCCAATGCCGGCTCGGCGCAGGCGAGGGACCTGCTGCGCATCCTGACGCCGCTGTTGAAGTACCGCGCCTGCCGCGACAACATTCCGGTCGCCACCGGCGCGATGGAGGTACGCGGCGGCAACGGCTACATCGAGGAATGGGTGCAGCCGCGGCTGGTGCGCGACGCCCATGTCGGCGTGCTCTGGGAAGGCACCAGCAACATCAACGCGCTCGACATCATCTCGCGCGCCGTCGGCAAGAGCGGCGCGCAGCGGGCGCTTGCCTCGGCGTTGCAGGCGCGCCTCGAGGAGGCGTCGAGCCTGCCGGATCCGTACCGCACGCGGCTTCGCACCGCGCTCGACCGCTCGATCGCCTTTGCCGAGCAGATCGCGGCCGATCGCCAGTCGGAGCACACTGCGCGGCTTGCCGCGAGCGCGCTCTACCATGCGGCATCGGCGATCATGCTCGCCTGGGAAGGATGCCAGGCGGAAGTCGATCCGCGGCGGCTGCTGCTGTCGCGGTTCGTGCTCGAGCATCGCCTGACCGCCAAGGACCCGCTGGCCCCGGCCGACGATGCTTGGGAGCGCGATGCCATCGCGCTGGTGCTCGGTGATGCGCCCGTCACGTTCGCTGCGGCGGCCGGGCTCCTGACGGCCTGACCGCAACAGACCAAGAACGCCGAGGGGGAGGTTTCCATGCGATCGATTGCGGCCGTGCTTGCGGCAGTCTTTTGTCTCGCTGCGGTCGGGTCCGCGCGCGCACAAATCTCCGGCGACGTGGTGCGCATCGGCGTCATCAACGACATGTCGGGACTTTATTCCGATCTTGGGGGCGAGGGGTCGGTCGAAGCGGCCCGGCTCGCGATCGAAGATTTTGGCCCGACCGTGCTCGGAAAGAAGGTTGAGCTGATGTCCGCCGACCATCAGAACAAGCCCGATATCGCCTCCGGCATCGTGCGTCGTTGGATCGACGAGAACGGTGTAGATCTGATTGCCGATGGCGGCAATTCGGCGACGGCGCTGGCCATTCAGGCCATCACCCGCGAGAAGAAGCGCATCTTTGTGATTTCTGGGCCTGGTAGTTCCGATCTCACCGGAAAGCAGTGCTCGCCTTATGGGTTTCATTTCACCTACAGCACTTACGCCGAAGCCTCCGCCGTCACCAAGGCCATGCTCAAGAAGGGCGCGGATACGTGGTTCTTCCTGACCGCGGACTACGCCTTCGGCCATGCGCTGGAGCGTGACGCATCAAGCTTCGTCACGACCGCGGGGAGCAAGGTCGTTGGCTCGGTTCGCCATCCGCTCGGTGCGTCGGACCTATCATCGTTCCTGCTTCAGGCACAGAACTCGAAGGCGAAAATCATTGCATTGGCGAACGCGGGCGGCGATACGGTCAACAGCCTAAAGCAGGCTTCGGAGTTCGGCATCGGAAAATCTACCGACCAAAACATCGTCGCTCTTCTGATGTTGATCACGGACGTGCATTCGCTCGGCCTTGAGGCGGCGCAGGGCATCATCTACGCGACGTCGTTCTCGTGGACCCAGAACGAGGCAACCCGGACCTTCGGTCATCGCTTCATGGCGCGTCGGCACGGGCAGGCGCCGACCATGATCCAGGCCGGCGTCTACAGTGGAGTGATGCATTATTTGAAGGCAGTGCAGGCGGCCGGAACCGACGATCCTGGCGCCGTAGCCGCCGCCATGCGCAAGCTTCCGGTCAACGATTTCATGACGCAGAGTGCACGGATCCGCGAGGATGGGCAGGTGATGCGTTCGATGTATTTGGTCCAGGCCAAATCGCCATCCGAGTCGCGCGAGCCTTGGGACTACGAAAAGGTGATCGCGACGATTTCGCCGGACGAAGCCTGGCGGCCGCTCGCGGAAGGTGGTTGTCCGTTTGTGACGAAGGCTCAGTGACGTTTGCGTTCGCAGCGCTCGAGCGTTTTCGAGCGAAGTGGACGCCGGTTTGCGTAAAGAAAACGCGTCAGAACAAGAATCTGGAGCTTCGGTTCTGATTCAGTCAGAACCGAAAATGCTCTAGTGCTGCGCCAGCAGCACCACGATGATCAGGGCCAGGATGGCGCACAGCACCTTCCAGAAGGTCACGGGATCGCGGTCGTGCAGCGATTTGCGGGTCGTGACCGCGGGGCCGGCCCAGGTGGCGCCGTTCTCCAACTCGTGCGCGAACTCGATGGCGTCGCCGAAGCGCTGCGCGGGCTCGACGCTGAGCGCCTTGCCGATCACGGCATCGAGCCAGGCCGGCAGGTCCGGCCGGTAGCGTGACAGCGGCGCCGGCTTGCCGAACCGTGGCCGCGAGAACGGCTCGATCTCGCCGAACGGATAGTTCGCGGTGAACATGCGGTAGACGGTGACGCCGAGCGCGAACAGGTCGGAAGCCTCGTCGCCGGCCTTGCCGCCGAACAGCTCGGGCGCCATGTAGCTCGCGGTGCCCGGAATATCCTCGGCGGGAAAATCCTCCAGCAGCGGCACGCGCGCGACGCCGAGGTCGACGAGGCGTAGCCCGCCGTCTTTCAGCAGGATCACGTTGTCGGGCTTGATGTCGCGATGGATGATGCCGGCGCGGTGCAGCGCCGTGACCGCGCGCACCAGCTTGGTTGCAATCGCGATGCCGTCGGTGAGCGACAGCCGAGGCGCGCGGCCAAGCCGCTGCTCCAGCGTTTCGCCCTCGTAGAGCGGCATCGCCGAATAGAGCCTGGTCTGCCGCTCCGCCGGCACCTCGATGATCTCGCCGATCCAGAGGCTGCGGACGCGCGCGGCGACCCAGGCCTCGCGCACGAAGGCGAGGCGGTAGGAGCCTTCGCTGGCGACCCGCGGATGCGGGAACTTCAGCACCACCTCGCGGCTGGCGCGCTTGTCAGTTGCCTTGAACAGGCGGCTGTAGCGCCCGTCGGACAATACGTCGCCAAGGGTGAAATCGTCGATCGTGTCGCCGCTGTCAGGCAAATCGAGGATCGGCAGCGTTGCGATCGCAAGGGTGAGATCGTCGCGATCCGCCGGCGGCAGGTCGACGACGTCGAGCACCAGCGCGGTCGTGTTGTCGCTGCTGCCGGCCGCGAGCGCAGCATCGACGATGCTGCGCGCCGATTCGTCGGGCGGCGTGCGTTCTTCCAGGAGCAGCTGCAGGCGGGAATCAGCGAGCGCGCCATGAACCCCGTCGCTGCAGATCAGGAGACGATCATGCTGCCGCAGCCCGACGGAGGTATAGTCGAAGCGGGCGAACTCCTCGAAGCCGATGGCGCGGTTGAGCATGTGGGCGAGGTCGCCGCGGCCGGCGATATGGTCCTGCGTCAGGCGTTCAAGCCGTCCCTCGCTCAGGCGATAGGCACGGGTGTCGCCGATATGGATCACATGGCATTGCCGTCGTGACAGGATAATCGAGGAGAACGCGCAAGCCATGCCGCTGCGGGCGGCATCGACGCGGCCCTGGCCGTAGATCCAGCTGTTGGCGGCTTCCAGCGCCCGCGCGGCGCGGCGGCGGACGCCGAGCGTCTCGGGCAGCGAGCAATAGGC
>NZ_JACMYP010000014.1 GCF_020889705.1 Bradyrhizobium altum
GAAGAACTCGGCAAAGGGCTGCACCAGCAGAACACAAGCTTTCGGCGATCATTGAGACGGTCACGTTTAGCTACTTCATTGCCGAGCACGAGATATCGCGCGCATCGATGCGGGTAGACGATGAAGCGATTGTTGAAGTCGCCGCACGAATAGCCAAAATCGAGCCGCCACAACCGGATCGAATTGGACAAACACTAGATTGCATGTTCGTGACGGCGAGATCCTTTGTATCTGAAGGCGAGCGAAGAGCAGGGGGGCCTCTGCTCTTGAGTGTCAATCTTCGTCGCGGCCAAAGCTCGATGCTCGCTTATCTGCCGGAAGACGCCTTCTGGGCGTTGGAAAGCCGATTCAGTAGTAAGGGAATCTCGCATTTAGAAATCAGCTACCAACCGCCGGTCAGGGGAGCTGCAAAACTGACGAGCATTTACCTGTCCGAAGTTCGAGACGCTCAAACTTGACAGGTGAAAAAAAAATTCAGGCAGTTGACACTTAGAGCATGAATGGCCGACCCACATGGAATGTTGGGCGAGCATTCGACGCAAGTTGACCGCTTCCTCGGGCAAACCGTGACATGCCGCCAAGCTCGGGACCCCCTCTGTCCAGTTGGGAGCGAATTTGCGAATGCGCGTCGCTTCGGACGGCGCGTCGCGAAAACAAGTAGCTGCACAACACTCTCGTTTTGGTTGACTGACACCTAAAATTGCAATCTTATACCATATATTTTTCTGGTGCAGTTTGATTTTAGATCGGGGGCATCATGGGAAATGAATTTGCGCGTTCGTGTTGCAGATTCGTTGCGACGGTTGCACTTCTAGCGAGCTCGGGCTGCGCTAGCACTCAGCTCAATTACAATGCTGTCGAAGTCTCCGCTACCATCGATAGTGTCTACACAAGGGAGACGCTGAACAACCTGAGCAAATTCATTGACAATCGAAATGCCATTCCGTCGCAAGTCATCATGGTCGGCGGCACAATTCAGACCGTAAACACGGTGAACCCCTCGCTGACATTTCCGCTGACTTCACAATTGGCGAGGACGGTTCAGGCCGCGCCTGCGGGCTTAACCCTAATCTCAGCCAACACGCTTTCGGGTTCGGGTGCTGGAGTGACTGCAACAAACTCGGCCCAGCAGAATTACACGATAGCGCCTTTAAACGATGCCAACACTCTTCGAAACCAACGAGCACTGTATCAACACGCAGTATATGGCACAGCCTTGATTGGGCGCTATCATGTGCCGCTAGTCTTCTTTCAGGATAAGTTCTACCCTGACCCCTACCATCTGCAGGAGCCTCATTGTGTCTTGTGCGCTGTTCAGCAAGGAGAGTTTTCGGGCAAACAGCATCCTACACTTCGTGAAAATCGGGCGCTCCCCGGAAAGTGGTTATACTGGGATAACGATCCACGCTTAGACGGGCTGCGGGCCACCGGCGAGCCGCCGGTGGACCTTGGGCACTACGGAAATCATGAACTATTCATGAGCCGCGCCGATTATGAGCGAGGGGTACTGACCGATTTTGTTGTCTTCACCCTACCAAATACTGAACTTGCGGAAACTCTTACACCCGTCGTGCAGCTAACACCTGGCACGCCAGGAGCGCCCTCGAAATCTACGGGCACAGCGGGGCCCACAAGCTTCCGCATCGCGCCTGCCGCAAGGCAAGGGCCAGCGTTGATCCAACCTCAAGGGATCCTGCCTGCTCAATAGCCGTGTAGCCGTAAGCTGTTCGCTATGACTAGGATGGGAGATGAATCGTGAAGTACGTTCTCGCATCGATGGCGCTGCTGATTATCGGAGGCGCGGGTGCTGACGCGTCTCCGGCAGAAAGATATGATCTACTTTTCACGGAAGCTAATTATACATCCGCCGACCAGCACCAATTGAAGTACGCCTCATTTGTTGGAGATCGAAAGACAGGCGGCATATATTCGTGTTCGGGGACAGTGCTGCTCGATGGAAAAACCGGAAATTTGCAAAACCACAGCGAATCCTGCGCCGTCGCGACTCAGCCCGGAAGCGAAAAGGGCGATTACACTTTTGGCCGCGTCAGCGCGCTTGATGCGTCCGGAAAGCCCGACTCTCCGAGGATGAATCCCTCTTGGGGATTTTGGCGGATCGATCAAGCTAAACCATCTCACAGCTTCTGCATGAGGTTTGGCGCCAGCAAAGTCGTCTGGAGTTGCTTTGAAACACCCTTACCAAATTAACCCATCCGGAGATCAGCCGAAAAGTCTTGGCCCCGACTCACGGCGCCCGTGCTGAAGCGAACGATGCCTCTCTGTGAATTTTACTCGGAGGACGCATGGAGCGTTAAAGTACCCGCCCAACTGCCGAGCGGGTACCTCTAGCCTCCTAAACGTTACTCAGCTGCAAGCACTGACGCATATCGGCGCACAATTACTGGTTCCGCTGTCGCAAACGTACCCGCCGTTCTCGCAGACTGCGAGACAAGCGAGGTACCCGGTGCGCCCGGAACACGCTGTCGCACAGCAAGTGTCACAATCATAAGGACCTACTGCACGAGCGGCTGCAGTGATTTGCACTCGATGTGCACTATCACCGATTGCCTCTACATAGCTGCGGACGGCGAAAGATTGTCTCGGCAAATGCATCACTTCCTCCTGTTTCTACAAGGCTCCAACGGCTACTCGCAACGACCTTCGCCGCGTCGTACCGACGCGAACGATATTGGGAACTACGTAGTTCACATCTACCACAATCGGCACTTCTGTAACTGCAACTCCTAGCTGATCCCGGGGATCGAAGAATCGCAACACCACGTCCCATCGATCTGTGCTTGTCGGTCGAATGTCGCTTGGCCGAACGTCGATTGCGTCAAGCACCATGCCTCTGGACATCCACTCTGCAAACACTTTCAGAGGCTCAACAAGATTCGTCGCTACGAAATTTCGAGCCCGTTCAGCGGGCGAAAGTCCAAGATTTCGATACTGATCAGAGAGAACCGCAGCAAAATTATTAATGGCGTCACGCGGTGGCAGCCCAACTCGATGCTCCTCGTCGAGTTGTTCATTGGTCGCCTCGATATATCTAGCCGCAGCTTCGACCAAATACTTGATAGACCAATTGTACATACCCGCGAGTGATGGCGTGATTACAGGTACGGTCTTTCCGGCACGATAAAGCACAGTTGTCCCGGTGAGTATGCCGGGAATTGCCACTACCTCAGCTTTGATTAGATGCTCGGAATGTTCAGATTCCGGCGAGCCTCGTTCTTGCTCCTGCAAGAATGAAATCAGCAGTTCGTAGGTTTCACGCGCGTACGCGCCGTTCGGCCGGATTGCATAGACCGGTTCTTCGTCGATTTCTAAAGTCCAGATGATGTTTTCCGCTCTTGCAATATTCTGCAAGTAGCCAGGATCCTGTGTAGCCCGCCTCCTCTGATCGAGCAGATAGCCGCTCAGAGCACTCCTATCATCAGGATTTGCTAATTTTGGTGGTTGATCGGCAAGATCCTGTATGAAGGCTCGGTTTGTCGGATTGAGAAAGTCTGCTCCGAGCCTCCCGATGGCATAAACGTGCTGCGGAACCAAGGATACAGGCTGATCTCTTTTGCCACATGAACACGAACCTTGACCGCCACAAGTGCATTCCTTAGTTCCATTGCAGTCACAGCCTTGGGGGGCGGTAAGCCTCAAGTCCGCGGCAGATGGGTGGACCGCGATTGTTGAGGTGTCATCTGCAACTCGATGATTGTGGGCTGTGGACGGCGCATCAGGCAAATCGCTACCCATTTCTACCTCCCCTCTGTAAGTCTCTGAAGTGCTCTCGGAATGTTCAACCGACCGACGAAAGAGCAAAATGGGGCGCCGAACGTATCACTCGGACAGCCTGTGGCGGTCTCTAGCAACAAATCCCCAATGTGCGCGGCCAACACCTCTTTGTTGGACGTCCGAGCGACTGAAAGTAGGTTTGCTAATACGCCGGAAACGATTGCCGCTGCGTAGCTTGTTCCTGTTCGCACACCGGACGCTCCAAGGGGCGCCGCGCAAACTAGGCCTTCTCCAGGAGCCAATAAAGCTGACTCGGAATAATCAGCTGTGTAGTTGGTAAATGTCGAAAGGCCGTCGCTTTTATCCAAAGAGCCGACCGCGAGAACACCAGGCAGACATGCCGGAATAGCTTGAACTTCTGATCCGTCGTTACCAACAGGAGCGACGACCACCGCGCCTCGCCTTTGACACCTCCTGAGCGCTGAAATGAGCAAGGGAGAACCAATGCAAACCCGCGTCTTAAACCCTGCACTTATGTTTATTACGTCCGCTCCATATTGAAGCATCCTGTTTATGGCATACGCGAGCAGCGTTTCGCTGCATTGGGGCGGACCTTCGGTTCGGTCGAACGAAAAAATATCCGCGGTCAATCCAGTGCAGCCATGACATATGCCCCCGATGTCGCTAGCAGGCTTCGAAAAAATAAGACTCGCCACTGCGGTTCCATGCGATGCAGTTGCGTACGATCTCTGAAGCCGTGAGCCTCCGAAATCGAGCTGTCTCAGTCTTGCGCCACGGAAACACGGATGTTGGTGGTCCACAGGGCCATCGAGTACAGCCACCCGAACCGAAGAAATGCCTTGGCCATAAGACCAAAGCTGCTGCATTCCGTTGATGTCCTGAACTCGAAGCACAGCAAACTGCCTCGTGTTGAGTTAAAAATACTTCAAGTATAAGTTGCGGATGACGCCCTAGCTTCGTGGATATTGTGTTCCCTGTCAAGGCGAGTGTGAGAGAAAAATCACCTCCTGCGAGCATTCAACGTGCACCTCCGCGGCCTCGCACCCGCACCAACCTCAATAAATCCCGAGATTTCCTGGATCGTACGGTAACGGCGAACGGGTCCAGCCGGCATTTGGCGTCCCAGGTGCGTGGATCGCCGCGGCCCTGACATCGGCTGTCAGTCCGCAACCTCGAACTTTGGTTTTCCTGGGTGCGGACGACCCTGCTCTCGGTCTCAACTCGCTTTTGGGCCTCAGCAGCAATAGCTGCAGCTGCCGGGCGAGGCCGCAAGACTAGGTTGCAGCTTATGACGCGCAGGGTGTTTGGTTAGTCTCTCATCCGATTGTATGGCAAACGCATTGCGTCCGCTCGCTTTCGAGCCTTGCCAACAAGATCAGGCAGGGTTCGCATGTCAGTCTGTGAACCGGCCGTCGCAGTGAGGAGCAGTTGGTTCGCTCATCTTAACGCCGCCAAAAATCTCTGAAGCGAGCGGGAGACAGTTCTGTATAGCGAACGGTATGCTGAATGTTTTTGTGTCCAAGGTAAGCTTGTAGCGAGCGTGTGTCGTTGCCCTTGTTGGCGAGCGCGTAGCCGCAAGCATGCCGCAACATATGTGGATGGGCCTTAAAGCCTAACTTGGCTTCGGTCCCAGCCCGCTCCACCATCCGAGCGAAGCCAGCCGTAGTAAACGGCGTGCCGCGCTCGGACGTGAATACGAACTGCGACTCCGGCTCTTGTTCGCGCTGAAGCTTGCGAAGCGCGCGAAGTTCGTCACCGAGAATCGGATGTGTGCTCGGAGTCCCTTGCTTAACTCGCCTCACGTGCAGCGAAGCAGAGGTGAACCCGATCTGATCCCAGCGTAGATCGGTCAGTTCGGACGCGCGAAAGCCATGCCGGTAGGCCATGAGAATCATTGTCGCATCACGATGGCCTTGGCGATTGGCCTTGGCGGCCTGCATCAGGCTCTGCACTTCGTCGTCTGTCAAATACTCGCGCGTTCGCAGTTCGGCGTTCTTTCGCCGAAGAGGCATGCTGACTGTTCGTTTTTCGATGGCCGATGACGTGATTTCAGAGGCTAATTTTGCCATGTTTTATGCTCGCTTGTGAGTGAACTGTTCGAAGAACGGCTGTTTTACGAACCCCCTTGCAGCTGCCGATCAGTCATGCATATTGGCGGCAAGAGGCTGAATTCATTGAAGGATCGCGACCGTCCAACTAAGGCTGGATCTCCGAGGGGCGGGACATCTAGTGTTCCCGCTATGCTTGCAAGATGCTAATTGTTCTCGGAGAGCGCGCTAATGCGATTCAACAGCGGCCACTCCTTTTTTGAGGGGGATATTTCGAATGCAATGGTCGTACCGCAAATGAATTGAACTCACCGTGTCGGTATCAAGTTCAGTCAACCACCCGATTTCACGGCGCGCCCTCGCGAGTTCGGAGCGTGAGATTAGGGCCTTATCCAACTGCATGAAGAGCACGGTGCTCGCCACCAAGCCTAAAGAGTAGCTAGGGGACGGAAATGGGTTCGCTTTATCTCAGCAGACTTTCTAAGGAAGATCGCGCTAAGCTCGAAAAGCAACTTTGGGCGCAGCAACAAGGCAAATGCTTCATCACAGGCAAACCAATTGAACTGGGCTTGGACGAGGTCGACATCGATCACGTCATTCCGACGCGCGATAACGGAAAAGACGATCCTGGAAATTTCGCTCTGACGCTAAGCCACTACAATCGATCAAAGCAAGCGGCCGATTTGCGCATCGCGCGTGTTCTCTTTCGATTTGAAGAAATTCGGGAAAAGGCCGTCAGTGATGACCGTGGCGCCAATTTGCATGATGTATTGAAGGCGTACGGCGGTGCTGAGGCCGATTTGCGTTTCAAGCTAGATGGAGACGTCGTCACCTACATTGCGCAAGATCAAAAGCAGGAAATCAAAGTCACTGTCCCGCTCCAATTCGATAAGCTTTCAGGACTCGCATATTTCTTCGCGGTATTGCCCGTCGAAGTCGTTCATCACGATGAGCGCATCAATCCTCGACCTATCGGCTCGAACCTTCGTGGCTTGATCGAAGAGTTTCACAAGGGACGTCCTCAACTCCATGTCGCGTTGGGCTGGATCGGAACGCAAACTTTGCCGAACAGCAAAGTGTACGTATTTGATGGTCAGCACAAGGCGGCAGCGCAGATATTGCTCGGTGTACGCAATCTTCCCGTGCGCATCTTTGTGGATCCGGACTTCGATCTCTTGCTGACAGCAAATACTAACGCGGGTACCACGCTGCGGCAGGTCGCTTTCGATAAGTCAGTGCAGCGGCGGCTGGGGTCCTCAATATTGCTAGACCGCATAAAACGGTTCAGAGCAGATAAAGAACTGGCGGACGACTACGAAGAGTTCTCAGAAAAAGCTTTGGTCGAGCATTTCAAAGGCGAGCAGCGGGCGATTAAGCGTTATGTGCTCGATAGCGTTCGCGACGCTATTACCCACTCGCCGGACAATAAACTTCGTGATTTCGTCGAGTACGCTGGAAAGGGGCACGATAAGCCGATTTCGTATAGTACCATCGAAAAGACATTCTACAGCAAGTTCATTTTCCCAGATATGCTTGAGACGTTGTGGAATTACAAAGCTGAAATTGGCGAGAATGCTCGGGAGCTGGAAAAGTCACAAATTATCCGACTGATGAGCACAATTGCTGAGAAGCTGTACATCGGCAAATTCGACGATGAGATAGGAACGCGCCGATTGGAAAACAAGATTCAAAGCGGCGAGGATATTCCGGAAACGCATCTTCGAGCGTTCCGCATGGCCAAGGAGGAAATTCTCTATTGCTGGATTGGCTATATTGGACAAATCATCGAACATCACTTCATACAGATGGGTAAGCCAATCGATAAGGAGCGTCTGTTCCAATACCCGTTTCCTGAGCAGCTTTGGACGAATATTGGAAACTTCATAGAGAATCTCGGTCGCCTGGCAATTTGGAAGAATCGCGAGGCTTCACAAACAGTTTTTGGTGGAAAGCAAACTTACAGCTTTTGGCAGCACATCTTCGAAAGCGGCGCTAGTCCCAGCGGCCTGAAGGTTATGCCTGCGGGGCTTAACATAATGGAGATGATCAAGGCGGTCTGACACGCGACGCGTTTAGCGGATCTTTGATGTTACAATCTTTCATGTAAACACACGTTCCAGCGTTGCGGGCAATAACGCGGAATTTGCGGCTCGGATGGAAGTGTGCCGTGCTTTGAGGTTGGTGATTTCGGCATGAAGGCGGTCGAAGGATTGCTGTGCGGCGAGCGTCGGCAGGGGGACTTCAATTTTGCCGAGTTTACCGAGACTTAATGTTCGGTTTCGATCAGCCGTCCCTGGCGATGCGGAGTTCACTTTGGCCAAACCGTCTTCGCTCAAAAGATAGTAAGCGAGAAAGCCTGCGGTAGCCTTCATCGGGTCTGGAACGCAGGTGATGTAGCGATGAGATGCGATGCAGCCATCATGCGCATTGCTTGCGACTGCGATTGCACCTTCCCATGCCTTAATATTGCTCAGCACCAAGTCGCCTGATTTAACCCAAATTGGCTTTTCCCAGGTAGCCGTCGCGCCATCAAAATCTGGTTTGGCGAACAAGCCCTTGCCGAACGAGCGCGCACCGATTTCCCGATAACGCGCGGTAACGTGGATTTCGACGGGGCGGCGAAGAAAAGGCGCAGCTTCAAATATCGGGCGAAGAGGTGCGTTGTAGGTGGTGTCGCGGAAACGCAGCGCGAGCAAAAGCTCCGCGTCGCGCTCCACTGCATCCAGGTGTTCCTCGATCTGCTGCGCCTTTTTGGCCAGCGTGTCTAGACGGTCAACAATCCGGCTTTGCTCGTCGAGCGGAGGGAGCGGAATTTCATACCCGAGGACGTCGTCGGGCCGTATTGCGGCATAGTTCGTCGAACCCTGCGCCTCGACCTGCAGACGAAAGGCGCGTGTCTTGGCGAACCAACCAAGGTACCTGTTGTTGAGGCGATCAGGTTTGTGGCGGTAAAGAAAGTAGTGACTGCTAACGATTGAACCGTCTAGATCGTTTGGAACGACGCCAAAGCCGCCTACCTTTGCATCAATCTCGGCGACGAGGAACTCACCTGCGCGAGCGACCTGCTGTTTTTTGGTTTTGATCTGCGCACCTTGCACGGCATCGCGCAACACAATTCCCTGCGCGTGAAGCTGTACACGTGGGCGACGGTATGTTTCCAGGTCATCAATAATGATGAACTCTTTTCGATGATCTATTACTTCGCTGAGTGCGATCTTCGGCCAATCGTTCACGATTCCGCCCCGCTGACCAAAGTCTCAATTTCACATAGCAAGCGCAGCACGTCGGCCTCGTGGCTGCGCATCGAGGCAATCAGCTCCTTCGGATCGGCGTGTCCTAGACCGAGCTTGGCGTTCGGATTCTTAAGGTCGAGGTTGTAGCCGTTAGCTGCGACTTCGCTGGCGCTAACCTTCCACGCCTGTGGCCCTTCTTTGCGTCGCTTCCACCAGTCCAATACGGGCGATAGTTCCTCGAACTGCAAAGGCGCAGTCTTGCTGTATTTCTTGCGGCCTTCGGGCAGAGGAGGTTCGTAATACCAAATCAATTCCGTAGGGCCACCACGCTCGAAGAAGAGCAGATTAGACGCAATGTTGGTGTAAGGTGCGAACACCCCTTCAGGCAGCCGCACGATAGTGTGAAGGTTGAACTCCTTGAGAAGTTCCTCCTTGATGCGGGCACAAACGCCATCGCCGAACAGTGTGCCATTCGGCACGACGACGGCAGCACGCGCCGGGTGACCGGCGGAAGTCGGTTGGCGTTTGAGCTTGCGCATGATGAGTTGCAAGAACAGCAGTGCAGTCTCTGCCGTCTGACGATCTTCGGGGAAGTTGCCCTGAATGCCTTTTTCTTCCTCCCCACCAAACGGCGGGTTGGTGAGGATCACATCGACGCGCTCCTTCTCACCAATCTCGGAGAGCCTGAAGCGGAGGGCGTTGCCGGGATCGATCTGCGGCGCATCCAGTCCGTGCAGCAGCAGATTCATCTGGCAAAGCAGATAGGGCAGGGACTTTGGTTCGCAGCCGGTGATGGTGTCGTTTTGCAGACGCTTGCGGTCGGCGACAGTCTTCACTTGTTTCTCAAGGTGGTTGTATGTCTCCACCAGAAATCCGCCCGTGCCACTGGCTGGGTCAAGGACGGTTTCGCCGAGGCGTGGGTCAGTCACTTCTACCATGAAGCGGACGACGGCGCGCGGCGTGTAGAACTCGCCGGAATCACCCGCAGCATCGCGCATTTCGCGCAGCATAGATTCGTAGAGTGCTCCGAGGGTGTGAAGCTCCTCGGACGACGTGAAATGAATCCCGCCGACTTTGTTGATAATGTCGCGGAGCAGATAGCCGCTTTTCATGCGGTTATCTACGCCCTTGAAGACGGTTGCGATCACATCACGGCGGTTGTCGCCATTAGAACTTGAAAGCGAACGCAAATAGGCGAATAGGCCGGATCCTTTCTTGCCATCCGCACGAACGGCTTCGTCGGAGTTGATGAAGGAAAGGAGCTCATCACCCGTGATCCCCTGCGGGTCGGCCGCCCAATCGCGCCAACGATAGGGGGCTTCGATGGCAGCCTTAAACTTCTTGCCCGCCAGCGCGGCTTCTTCGTCACGTTGCCGCTCAAGGTCGTCGAGGAATTTCAGGAACATAATCCACGTCAGAAGCGGCAGGCGGTCGAGATCGCCGTTCAGTCCCTTGTCCTTGCGCATGATGTCGCGTGCAGATTTCAGTAGACTTCCCAGGATCTGGGAGGTCGTCATCGGTGCGGCTCCAGGGCCATTCTTCGTTTTAGTTCGTCCCATAGAGCAATCCTTGCAGGTCGTTCACGGCTCGGCGGAGCTCGTTGGGGCCGCCGAACAACTTGATGATTTCGGCCGGTTGGCCGTGGGTTGAGATGGGCGGAACTCTCAGCACGTCTGGCAAGACAAACTGAGCATCACCGTGTTCCGCATACTTTTCCAGAAGCTCATCGAGCACTTGGCGCGCTTCGGGGGAGAATTTCAAGAAGTAGTCTTTTCGCTCGGACCTAAGCCGCTGTGCTCGCTCGCGTCTTGTGCGAAGGGGCGCATTAAAGGCCAGATGGCAAAGCAAGTCGAAGGGATCAGCGTCCAGCTGGCCGGTTTGTTCAGCCAATTCAGCAAAGTCGATTCCGCGCTCATTGAGCGCGGCTATAATTTCGCGGCGCTTGTCCGCGTCCGCCCAACGCTGGCGAAGATCAGAAGATGTGGGCGCGAGCGAGCGAATGCTTTCGGCGGCATATTCGGTGTACTTGACGACGCGAAGCTGTTTCCCATTCGGGTCTAGCTCATGCACTAGATGGGCGACTACCTCGACCTGACCGCCGTCGAAGTAGAATTTGCGTGGTTCGCCCGGCGGAGGTTCGATAACGCCAGGTTCGCCGTCTTTCGGCGCTTCTGGCTCTTGGCCTTCTGGAATAGTTTCGGTCTTGCCGGTGGTCTCGCCTGCGTCGTTCATTTCTTCTTCTGTGATTCGTGCAGGATCACCATCGAAGTCCGGGTCGGCAAACATGCGGGTCGCTGAGCCGGTGTAATCGAGGATATTGAACCAGAGTTTGCCATAGTCATCGCGCAGGCGCGTTCCGCGGCCGATGATCTGCTTGAACTCGCTCATCGATCCCACGACACGCGCGAGAACAACATTCTTGCAGGTTGGCGCATCCACGCCAGTGGTCAGCATTTGCGAGGACGTGAGGATGGCCGGCGTCTTGGCTTCGAGGTCTTGAAACTTGGACAGATGGCCGCGCCCAATGGCGCCTTCATCGGCAGTGACGCGCGCCACATAGTCAGGATACTGTGCCACAAGGTCGGCATTGAGATTGACGAGAGCTTCTCGCATTTCCGACGCGTGTTCCTGATCGACACAGAATACGATAGTTTTGCCAAAGCGGTCCGTCTTCTTTAGAAAGTCCGTCAGATGACGCGCGATGGCCTGTGTTCGAGCGCGCAAGGCGATGGCCCGCTCAAAGTCCTTGGTCTGGTACTCGTCATCCGGGATCGTGCGGCCGAAGCGATCCACCTCGTCCTTGCTGGGCCGCCAACCGGCAGCGTCCCATTGGGTGATGACGCGATGAACGCGGTAGGGCGCGAGAAAGCCGTCGTCGATCCCCTGGCGAAGGCTGTACTCGTAAAGCGGGTTGCCGAAATAGACGTAAGTGTCGCGGTTGTCCTCACGCAGCGGCGTCGCCGTCATGCCAAGCTGGTAGGCCGGTTTGAAATGCTCGAGGATGACGCGCCAGGAACTGTCGTCCCGGGCGCTTCCCCGATGACATTCATCGATAATGATGAGATCGAAGAAGTCAGCGGGATAGTCGCGGAAAAGTCCAGCGCGGCGCTCATCCTCCGCAAGAGCTTGATAAATTGCGAAATACATTTCGCGGCTTTTGATAATCTCGCCCGATTCGACCTTATGGCGGGCGTCGCCGAAGGGACTGAATGTCTTGTCCTTAGGATCATCGACGAGGATATTGCGATCAGCGAGAAAGAGAATGCGTGGCTTGCGATGCTCTCCGGTTCTGTTCCAGCGGCTTGACCAAAGCTTCCAGCAAATCTGAAAGGCAACGATGGTCTTGCCCGTGCCAGTCGCCATAGTGAGAAGCAGGCGCTGCTTTCCGGCAAGGATGGACTCGACAGTTCGGTTAATGGCGATTTGCTGATAGTATCGGGGCGATTTACCGCCGATTATGTTGTAGGGCGAGATCAGGTGATCCAGGCGTTCTGGCGTGTTGATACCGCTGCCTGCCTGATAACGTTGCCACAGGTCTTCGGGCTTGGGGAAGTGCGTGACGTGCTTCTCCTGCCCGGTGAAATAGTCGATTTCGATAATATCAACTCCGTTGGTGGCGTAAGCGTACTTGAGGCCAAGAATCTCCGCGTAGCCGCGCGCCTGTTGAACAGCATCGGCTGCGGACTTGTAGCTGGCCTTGGCCTCGACCACGGCAATCGGAAAGTCTCGTGTGTAGTGCAAAAGATAGTCGACCCGCTTGGGCGGCTTGCGAACAAAACCCTTGCCCACGGGGATCACGCGCCCGTCCGTAATGGTGCGCTGCTCGGCGATAGAATGAGGTTCGTTGTCCCAACCAGCCGATTGCAACTTTGGAACGATAAACTTTCGACAGGTATCCGCCTCGTTCGTCATCTGCATATTTCCTGGTCACGCGAATTTCTTATTGGCAATAGGATTGACCCGCTCCAAGGCGTGGGCGCTCGAAGTACGGCGAGCTTTGCTGGGTAGCAATCATCACGGCCGATCCGTGCTTGGCTTAGCCAGCGCTCGCGGGGGAGCGAAAAACAAATCGGATGTATCTTGCTCTTGCTGCAAGATCTGCCCCTGTATTTGTTCAATCTGCTGCCGAAGTGATTGGGTCATTTGAATCTGGTTCATAATTTGCCGCTGCCTCTCGATGGGCGGCACTGGGATCGGCAGTCGTTTTAGATCGCCCATTGGGATCAAGGGGACCGTGGTGCCACCGGCGAGCGCCTGCAACTGTGCTTGGCCAAATGACGAGGCGAGATAGCGGGCGAGCACTAGCGGATCAGAAATAGGCGACGATTGACGTAATCGGGCAATGACAAAACTCTGCCCAGCCGTCCAACCGTTGAAAAATTCAGTAGGTGCATAATCTGGCACTACTCCCGCTACGCCAACCTTCCCTTTCACGCTGATCAATATGTCTCCCCCTCGTAGGATAATGCGTTCAATCTGATCGACATCGCCGATCCAAATGTCTATCCCCTTTTCGGGACGCTTGACCACGCCATCTTGGATGTCGCTAGTGGTAACCTCGCGCACGGTAATGATTTCGCCAGTTGGCGGGCGGCGGTGTTCTGGGGTCGGTTTGAACGGTTGGGGGCGATACAATTCGGCAAGGTCGGAGAGCGGTACAGTCGTCTGTTTGTTCAGCAACTGGCGTTGGCGGCGAATTTCCGGATCGACGACGTAACGGTCGACTGCAAGATTGTAATCATTGTCAGCTAGCTCATCGACATTCACTTCAATCACATACTCGTCGTCCCCCTTACCTTTGACGCGCGCGAGCCATTCGCGTGTTTGATGCTCTTTCGCTAGGGGATTTTGCATACGCAATTTGGAAGGGGCTTTTGTGCGACAATCGACGAAGCGGACAGTTTGCTCAAGCGATGTATTGGTGGCGTCAAAGACCAGGAGTGAACTCGCCACGCCGCTGTTGTGGCCAATAATGCCGCGAGGCAGTCCAATCACAACACTCAAGCCGTAATTCGAGACGATCAAACGCTTGTAGGCTTGATCGCTTTTGGTGGTGCGGAAGAGAAATCCGTCGGCGAGAAGGATTAGCTGATGTTTGTGGCTGCGCGTCAAAGCCAAATTTATATGGAGCGCGTCGGCCATGCTCGCTGTGCCGGGCAATGCCGACAAGTCGTCAGAAATTTTGTCGGGAGAATATTTGCGACCGAACGGAGGGAGTACGATGGCGTGGTCAAACGAGCGTTGAGCATAGCCGTGCCGCTTCCGCTGTTCCAACCACATCAATCCTTGTTCGGGGTCTTGGATTTGGCCGCGCGCTGGATCCGAACAAGAGACCTTCAAGGAATAGTTTCCAGCAATACCCAAAAGTGCAGTCAGCCGAGCGAGTGAAGCTGTTGGGGCTTCCAGTTCGACGGGGTGGGTCCTTGCTAATTCCAGCGCAATGGGCGCGGAGAGGTCGAATCCGCAGTAAACGCTGTCGCTTCGTTTGATGCCCAATGCATCGATTATGAGGGCTGTCAGGTCAGAATCAACATCCAGTGACGGTGCGAGCAGCCATCTGGCGCAATCGTGCACCCTACTTGGATTGAGTTCGTTGCCTGTCGCGAGAAAATCACGGGTGGTCTGGCGCAGTGACTCAAGCGTTCCAGGTTCTGCCTTGGCCGCGATCTCTTCTAATTCCTCGAATGCCCAATCGTCACCATGAGCGGCGCGCTCCCTCCGTAGGCGCGCAAGAATGGCTGCCCAGGTACGTGTGGTTAACTCCTCCTGCTCATCAAAAAATCCAAAGGTCTCATTTTTTGAGCCTTTCTTACGTTCGCCGGTTGGCAGAAGACGTGCCCAAACCATCATTGCCGCAATGAAAGGTCCGGCCTCGTCAAGCCGAAGACCCATGCTGCGCCAAATATCGATGGCACTGAATGTGCGCGCATCGAGTGTGGGGGCCTTCACCACTTGCGTTCTCTCACGTAACTGCGGGCTCTGCGGCGATCATAGCTTTCCGTGCGGTAAGTGGTGATGAGCTTGCCGCCTTCCTCTACTACTACCACACCGCCCTTATCGAGGGCGCGAATGACGGTCCGTTCCGTCTGCCGGAGTGCAGACAGCATTTGTTCAAGACCCTTGCGGGTCAGTACGTATTTGTCATGCTGGCACTCGCCGTATTCGAGAGCGAGATCAACCAGGTCTAGAGTAATGCCGCGTTGGTTCATGCGGGTTGTCATGTGGCGAGTGTGGCCCATTGGCTCCTCCTCAATTCTTTTGTAATTATGGTCATTCGGATTTAAAAGTCAATATGTGACTTTTTATTTTGATGGGAAGTTTACGAAGGCGAATCCGTTTCGGTTGGAAGAGCGGTGACCCCGACTCGGAGCGCCCAAATGGCAGCGCGTGACCCGGCCCGGAGACGACTGCGGATCGACCGAAGGGACGCGCCTATGAGGCTGAGATCACTTTCGAATGGTGCGACAATCCGAAAGCTTCCAATCCGGCAAGATTGGCAGTTTGTCATTCCAAATGGGCCGAAGTCGTAATCCCCAGCACGACTGTGCTGTCGAAGGGGGCGAGATGGCCTTTCCTTTCCTCGTGCTGTACCCACTCAATCTTCAACGTCATTTTGCTTGCCGTGCTCTCGCGCCTGCCGTCGATAGAGAGACAGCGAGCGGATTCATCTCGGCCTATTGACGGTAAGCGGGGCAGTACTTTTAGAATCAGCTTTTGAACGTGACCTAAGGACGTAATCGCATTGTCGATACCCATAGGCAGGGTAGGAGCACCGCGGATCGTGGTTGTCAGTCAAGCAATCCAGTGCGAGTTCTGCAAGCACTGGTACTTAATGCCGTGTACGGATAGCGAGCAAGAAGCGTGCCCGAACATGATCTGGTTGCGCGCGAAGGCGGGGGTGACGGCGCAGCAGTCCTTTCGGCATCATTACATTCCAAAGTTCTATACCAAACGTTGGAGCGGCGAAGATTACAAACTCACCGAGTTTAGCCGCCCCTACAAAGAACTGATATCAAAGCGAGTGCTCCCAGTCCAAACTGGATTTGCTGACAGGCTTTACGAACTAAAGGGAGCTCCGGCCTCGGCTGCGCAACAGGTCGAAGACGAATTTATGAGCCCAGTGGACTCTGATGCCGCTCTTGCATCGGAAATGCTCGAAAACGCGGATCCTCGCATTAACACGGATTCCAAATGGCGATCAGCATGGTCGCAGTTCTTGATCACGCTTTTGATGCGAACGCCAAAAGATCTGACGGTTTTAGCGCAAATAATAGAAGAGGATTGGGCAAGGGATTTTCCGAGGTTTGAACAAAAGTATTCGGCGAGCCGGAAGCCTGATGACCCCGCAACATTGCAAGAATTTATCGATCAAAAGGATCCCGATTATATCGCGCGATGGACGATTGATGAGGCGCGCGCACTTATGAGCCACGATCAGCTGGGTCAGCAGCTAAACAATTTGCGATGGTTCGTTCTGACAACAACGAGCGACGCTCCAAAATTTCTGACATCTGATCGACCCGTAGTCATGTCCGACACACTGACGGCAGATAACTCTTATTTATACCTACCTATCGGGCCGCGTCTGCTCTTCGTGGCCGTCACCAACGCCAAAGCCGAACAGCGCATCAAGACCTGGCCATCAGCGAAGCTAGTCGACGAGACAAACAGGCTGGTGGTGTTACAGGCTTCCAAATACGTCTACGGCGCAGACAGCATAGCGGCTGAGTTCGTAGAGGGCCACTATGGGAAGCCCGGTCCAAAATCGTTCATGGAGCGATTGAGAGAGCGCCGCAATGAACGCGCAAAGCTTCGCGACACCGCGTAGCGGACAGCACAGAGGCAGACAATGACCACCGAGACTGAACGGGTACTCGAATTCGTTACTCAACACCCGGGTCGTGACGATGATGAAATTGCCCGCCTCCTTAGGATTTCACAGCGGCAGGCCGTCAATTCAATTTGTCGGAAGCTCGTCGACGAAGGTCTATTGCGACGAGCGACTGGGCCAAACGGCAAGATTGTCAACTATCCAGCCAATACGTCATTTGCCGTGGTTGCGCCGGGTAGGGTTGAGTCGGACTGGGATGGCGAGGTCCTTCGAGCAAGCGCCCGCCGTCCCGCGCTGACAAGGGAGCGTCTTGCTCAGGGAGGATTTTCATTGTCGGCGCGATGGCGCTTGGACACAACAGGAAATCTGGAGGCAGATACGCAGTTACCAACGGCGGCGGGAGTTTATGCCTTCGTGATGTGGGAGTCTGCTGTCTACGTTGGCGTGGCTACGATGGGGCTTCGCAAGCGACTATACTTATACGCAAAGCCAGGGGCGACCCAGCGCACAAGTCTTCGCCTCAATGGAGTCTTGAAGGAGGAGCTTCGGAGCGGAGCGACAATTGAAATTTTCACCGCTTGCCCGCCTAATCTCGAATGGAATGGGCTGCCTGTCAGTGGCGTCGCTGGCCTTGAGATCGGACTAATCGATATGTTTCATCTGCCCTGGAATATCCGGGGAGTGCATTAAGATGCGGCGTCTTGCCGCCTTCGTCGAATCTCAAATGTATGGGGAAGGTGAATGCACATTGCGATAGATGACACGTACGGTCCCTTGAACCATGGCACTTCAAGGTACATTACAGGCAAGCGCCGCACCCAAGTGGGTGTCTTATTTGACGATAGTGAAGTTGAGCACATACGCGGACAGGTCAATGATTGCTTGGCTTATATTCGAGAGCGGACAGGAGAGTGGCCCGACGAGTTTCACTTTGTAGATATCTATAACCGGAAGGGAGTGTGGGAGCGAACCGAACAGGGGTTAAATCTCAGGCTTTTCGAGGCGTTCGCTGCAATCTATAGCTCCTACCGCTGGCCAGTTATGATTCAGACTGTGGACGAGCGAACGGTGAGTGATCTCAAAGGTCTCGATACCGCGCTCGTGCTCGAAGGCTTGGACCCAAAAGATTATTCGCAAATTGCGCTCTCGTTGCTCTGTCTAAGAATTCGCATTCGCTTTAAGGGTACGAACGAGCCTCTAACGCTACTGTTGGACGAGGGCTTGAAGAAGGCGGGGAAGCCATTCGGAGATCAATTGTTTAGGAATTGGCCCTCTGCATTTGTTGGTCGATTTGCGTCTTCGAAGTCGGAAGGACTGCTGCAGATTGCAGATTTTCTTGCATTTTGTATCAATCGAAACACTCACCTTGCCCTCAAGGCTCAGCGAACAGAGTTGGACCATTGGTTTCTGCAGCTCGTCTCGGACATGAGAATAGACAGCCCGGATCTTTCACCCTTCCTCGCGAAGCCGAATTTCTCGACGGCTGACCTTGATGAGTTTCATCGGCGGGATCGAACTCTGAAAGGAATTGAGGATTAGTGGGCTTTGTCTTTCCGGCTTGGGGGCACCTGCGCGCTCGCCTCTTGGAGAGGCTTACGGAAATGAAATGGGACGGTTGTTCAGCCGGCCGGAGATATATCCAGTCTGTTTCCATTGTAGGCTGCACGGCTCCGCTCAGTCTTTATAGCGAGAGTTTCGTTGGCTCTTGGGAGGAGCGTACGCAGGGCACCATATCAACAAAGTCTACGGATCGATCTTCCACCAGCCGAAGGGCGCCGTTCGCTCGTCAGTGCAAGAAGGCGTCACAGGCTAGTTCAGGTCATTCCGGAATCAGCGCGTCGAGTTCGCGGCATTGGCCGCCGCGATGGATCATCGCATGGCAATTAGGGCACACAATGGCCAACTCGTCGAATTCGACCTTCCTTCCGTCTTCTGGGTATGACGCTATCGGCTCCAAGTGGTGGACGTGCGCAAATTCTTTGCCAAGTTCCCCGTACTTCTCCAGGAAGTCAAACCCGCATCGAGGCACTTGGCATCTCAAACGCCCCCCGCCCTCTAACAAAGCTGCCTTGATTTTCTTATCCCTGAGTGCTCGTTCGCGTTGACGATGACAAGTATATTTGAGCTTCATTACGCCTTCAAGTCCGTGATCTTCGGGCGTTTCGATATCGAGTTCATCGAGTGGCTCAACACCTCGCATAGGCACGTTGGGCAAAGTGTTGTCCACAGAGCTTGATGGCGAGATCGAATCGTTTGTAGACTCGGCCCGCCGTGGCGGAGCTACTCTCTCAGGCGCTGCTGATCGCACCAGCACTCGACCGTTCTGATCCCGTATTAGCGATGTGTCGTTCAGGCGAGCCAGAGTGGTTACTAGATCATCCACATTCGCGTCATCCATTTCGAGCGTTCGATCAGGTCTGTACTCGTGCGGGTGTCTGAGAAAACCTGTTGCTGGTATCTTGCTCGTTCCTCGGACAAACTGCCGGTGAGTGTCTTTTCCGACAAACTGGAGCCACGGTCTCTTTAACAGCTCGACGTTCATCAGCTTGAGCTGACAAAGGCCGTCATTTATTGGCTTTGCATCGCTAACCGTTGCTATCGCGGCTAGACCTGATCCGCCGAGCGTTGGGTGCACATAGATATAGAGCTGATCGCCGCGTTCAGGATATTCAACTTTTCTCGTTTTCGGGCTCTCTCGGTTCGTTAGGCGTCTCGCGATTGGAGCTGTAAGGATTCGCTGTTCCCACTCTGCTGCGTCCTTGGGGATTCCAATCCCTTCCGGCGCTGCCGATGCGGCGATTTTTGTAAAGAAGCTTCGCACATTACCTCCAATGAAAAGATGCTGCGCTTTGCCCGGCGCGCACATTCACGCCAATGATCAAAAGTTCGAGCAATATCATCCGTACAATTCCTATCGTTCCTGGTGCATAGCCCCTCGGGTGAGATTCACCTTGGAGTATTCAGTTTTTTGCGGCGATACTCGACGCTCGGTGATTGCTTCAATACGCGTAGACTGCGAACGAGCAGCCAAAAACTGGCAGCACCGCAATTGATGCGCTGACCTTGATAAGCGACCGGGAGATGTTTCGCAGAGTACAAATCGAACGCCGCTTGCCAGTCACTTGGGGTAAGAAAGTGATGAGGATCGGTTGCGATATTCTCATCGCCAATGAATCCAAGATAGAGTAGGGCCGTTGGAATGCCCATTGAAGCAAGTTTCCAGGCAAATGCGATGCGATTGGAAAGTTGGTAGTTACTGTCACGACTGAGGCGGATATCGGGTGAATTGATTCGGAGATTTGTGTTGGCCTCCGCAATTGCCGCTGCAATGCGCTCGTGATTCTCATCTGAGCGCGCCTGTTCATCGGGTTTCCTGCGCTTCGGAGAAGACTTTCCAGCGATACCTAGCTCGGCCGCGTGGGCCTTCGCTTCGACTAGTATTAGGCTTTTGCGCATCTCCGCATCGAGCGCGGAGACCGCGAGGTCCCAAGTGGGCAGTTTTACGCCGCGCTTGTGTTTCAGCCACCAACCTGTCAGCGTTGCCTGTTGCTCCGGTAGTAAGAATGGCTCGTGGGGACCGACCAATTCGCTTTCACGTGGATCACTCCACCCCTTCGGCTGTCGAGCACCAAGCTCGCTTATCATGAAGCCGGTCGGAGCTACCATCGCCAGAAGCTGGGGTACAAATCTTGGCGAATCGAGCCAGTCCAAGACATGCATCCGACTTCCCGCTGCGATGTCGCTATTTTTGCTCAGTGTGGGCGGCAAGTTTGACATGAGCGCATCAAATTTTTGAAAGAGTCAGGCTCACCAAGGAAAGCGATAATCTACTTCGCTTCGATTATGCGTTCCGGAGATCAACTGAATCTGGATAGATTGGTAGGTGCTTCTCTATCTCTGAATGGAATTTGGTGTCGTCAAAGCAATTCCGTCTCTCGTCCGAACGTAGATTCTCTCCGCAAACTAGTAGAGTCGTGAAGTCGTCGTGCGCGATAATGCGTTTGTATCGCGTTGCCGGAGTAGCCCAGCATTTGGCGCGCCGCGGATAGCTTTCTGCTTGGCCAGGCTCAAGGTCGCCGCCCGGTGCCTTAACCTCGATATGCAGAGCGAATAGAAACTTTCGTTCCGTCCCGTCTGGCTGAACGACTAATCTGTCGTTTGCTTCCAGAACTACGAGTATATCGGTCTCGATGCCGGTTTCGATCTTGCACGAGCATCGGCTATGACAAAAGTAATTGAACCACCACCACTTCTTAGCGTTGGGAGTTGTTCTCAACGCCGCCTGCAAGTCAGAAAGAGGCCGAGCATTCGCAGCCATGTCTGCGAACTTTGTTTTCGCCAAAAACCAAATCCGGAAATCTCTGTCGGTAAGAATGGCGTGGGCCAAGGGCCGAGCATACGGAAATTCGTCCTTTGAATAAGAATTTGACATCGGATATCTCGAAGAAAAGAACCTTCTGAGAGCCTACGACATAAACGGATCAACATAAAAGCTAGTTATGCCGGCCCTATGCTTCGTAACCGTCCGTTACGCTGGAGCGGCGCAGCCTACAGCGCAAAGTGCTCAATTCGGCCCCACCGCTCTCCCTAGCCCGGAGGCGTCTAGACCAAGCTGTCTGAGAACAAAAAGGCCCGGCTTTTTGAAAGTAAATCGCGCCATATTCAGCGGCAGTTCCCACTTCTCCGGGGTAATGAATTCTCCCCTTGTCCTGTAGGTGCCAAGCCCGGCTCCCCGAAAAATCCAGGTGCTATAGTGACCACCGTGCGCAGTTTGGCACAGTACTGCGTAAAGGCCGTAAGAATGTCGCTCGCCGATTGCTGTCAGCATGTCAGGTATCGGCGGGTCTCCATCAGGAGGCGAGTAACCTTTCTGTCGAAGCAGCTTCGACACGTCGTCCGCAAAGCTCTCCACGATGCGGCACTTTTCTTCTGAATGCTTCGGATCAATACCTATTAATGACAACTCGCGTGCCTGTTTTTTGAGATGCTTTGCCTCACCGCGAAGGTGCCCTATGTAACGACACTCGCGTTCGAAAGGATCGGCGGGCGCCATCAACCAAGCGGCCTTCACCGAAGCCTCGTAGGCTCCTCGAGCGGCGACTTCGGCCGGAGGCAGCAGCCCGAGATCGGAACGGGCGGTGGCGATTATGCCCGCCACATGCCTAGCGGCGAGCTTCATCAAATTCAAAGCCTCCTCATGCGCCTCATATTGGGAGGGGGGATACCGTTCGGCGCACGCATTGAATTCAGCTACCATAGCCTCTAAGGAATCGCATTTGGTGGTGATAGCACTCATGGCTTTTGCTGCCCTCCAAACGCTCGCATGCAGACTCGCTATTCTCAGCGGTGAGCAGTAGACACGTTTATAGGCCCTCAAGCTACTAATAGCGTTTCTGGAATCGAAGTCTCAAAATTCTATGCTCTGTTGCGGTGTCCCAACCGAAATAAGCGTCGGCTGCCCTAAGAAATGGATGCCACGACGCCGCCGTGGCATCCCGATGCAGGTTAGTGCATCAGACAATTCTTATCGAGGCAGAGGTATCGCTTACGCTTGCCATTTATCATTATAAGCGCCGTCCTCTTGCCGTCGGAGCCCTTTAGGAGGATTCCTCTCTTCGTCAATTCTTGCAGCACCATCTCTGTACCCGTCTGTGGACGTACGAGTGATTGGATGCGGCTTTTTCGGATAAGCAGGCACGACTTGCGGTTCAGCTTTCGAGTCATTCCCAGCGAATCGTTGGCCTCGATACTCGCTCCCTTCTTCACGACAGGAAATTCTCCCTCACGAACCGCTTTTCTCAACTTGGATACAACGGCATCAGTCAGCACTTGATGATTCAATAGGGCACTTCTGGCAATGCGGTGAAGGTTTACCAAAGCTGTCCATGCGCGCCCTCGCTTCCATGGCGCTATGCCGAATTTTGCCATGAGGGCTGCGGCGGCGTAAACAATCGCAAACTTTCTAGCAAACCGTTGTTCCCACGGTTCTCCCGCTTCCACTTTCCGGACAAAGGCGGCCAAGCTCTTATTGATCCTAGCGGTGACTTCCTCGCGGGGTTCGGAGCACAGCTTTGAGACAAAGGCGCCCAAAGCCATTCCGTAGTTGGATGCAATCGTTTCTTCCGTTTGGGCCGCTAGTGCGCGAGCGGTAAGCAGCACCTCATCGCCGCATCCGTCGATCAGATTAAAGATACCGCCCTCGGCTCCCGATGGGACGGGAAGAGCTATCTGGCGTACCTGCTGCCCCTCGGGCCGCGCTACCGCTCTGCCATCCAGCGGTCGTTCGCCAGTCGAAATTGCAAACAGTGCCCAAGTGAGATTGCGTAAGGCCGGATCAGCTGCGGCTTTGGCGGAACGAAAAGCACCGCGGCCGCCCGCGACCATATAGGGCAGATGGAATGCGCTAATACGGCTACTAGATGAGTGTCCGTGGGCTCGTCCCTCTTCATCAAGCCCCATCGTCAGATGGTTATGCGCAAAACACAATTCTTCAGCGCCACGGCCCGTCAAGTCAAACGTCATCAGGTCATTCTTATCAGCGCGCCCGATGGCGGACATTGTTACGCGGCCGACGGTCGTTTTTCCCGATGAACTATTCTCCTTTGTGACGCCATTGCTTGGGGAGTGAGATAATCCGTGCAAGTGAAAAATCGCACCTTCCGTTTCCCCAATCAGTCCCAAGATCGTGCTCGCGGCTGCGAGGCTTGTTCCAAGGACAAGGTAGTCGGATTTGGAGTAGGGCGCTCTGAGCCCACGTCGCCACTTCTTGAGCGTTCCGGCTCTCATGCCCAAAGCGGGATCTGGAGCTAGGCTGCCGTCGAATCTCAATTTCCCAGCGAGCGGCCCGATAGTTTCCGTCGGAAGAACAAACGAATCCTGATGCCAGCCGGTTCTACCAGTTGTTGTGTAGTGCGGCACACCGTTACTAGACGCAAGGGCGGCCTTTACCTCAGGGACCGGATTGCTGAGTCGAGCTCCAGCTTTAAGGAGCTGGTCGGCGACCTTGGTTGGTGTCCGAAAATATTCTCGCGCAATCAGTCTCCGCTTTCTGGATCCATCAAGCGTGAGATACTCGACTTCAAGAAAGCTCTGATCAGTGTCTTGGTTGGTGGTTGTCGCCACGATTCTGAGCGCGACGCCCGCAGTGGTGCTATCAACGGAAGAGACTACTTTTTGTGTGAATCTGCTCATTTTGATGCCGTGATGTGTGTAGTTGTATGAAGGATTATCCGAACTGCTCACTTGTTCCTGCCGCAACTTGCTGAGAGGCGCGAATGATGATGTTCAGACTGCAGTTTTACGGAATGAAGTGTCGGCTTCTGAGCCGCTACATTGGGCAGAGACGACGGCCATGACGGCGGCAGCCGAACAATACCGTCCGATTGCCAACTGGCAGCGATAGCAACCATCGGTCAAATTCGACTTGCTCGGACAATTGAAGCGGAAGGCTACGTCGTTGCTGTCGACCGTTGGCTCCGATGTACGCTATTCTTCGAGCGCCAATACGCTTCACCGAATAAGCAATCTGACGGGCGAGATTGCCAACAGGCGTTACCACTACGGGTCTTAGGTACGGCTGTTTGCGATAGTGACGCTCGATGAGGAATGCCTGGGAAAGCTCGGCCACTCTCGGTCCCGCTACAACAAGATGAGAGTGACCTTCCCAAACACGACTGCCACTGCAGTCAACACCAAGAGAGACTTCAATACCGCCAATCGCCAGTACAGGCCGAGACAGCTTAGTGAATCGACGGGCATGCCACTGCTCAATTCCAGAGAGGCCCAGCGTATCGAGGTCACCTATGTTCTTTTGCCACTTGGGATGGGTGATCGTAATGAAATGCTTCTTAGCGGGGTGCTCCTGAAGCAGACGATAGGCTTCTGGAATTAGCCATGAGCGATAGTTGCGCGAGGCCAGCCAATTGCCGTCGGTCTTGCCAAGATCGAATTCGCTAACAGAGGCATCATCGCTGTTGCCTCGGACAAGCCTATGGATGATGGCTGCATTCTGCAGCTCGCAATACTCAGTTGTCTCGAAATCGAGGAGCCCGAGATCAGTGACGGAGACGTTGAGAGTATTAGCCATTCGTCTGCTCCTTGGTGGTCGAGGAGCAAGTGTTTCGACTCATGTATGCGTCGAGATCGGACTTCTTGTATCGAATCGCTCGGCCGATGTGCGTGTAGAGCGGGCCGCCGCCATGACATCTGAGCTTCGCCAGAGTGGATGTCGAACTCTTGAGATAAGCGGCAGCTTCCGCTGCCTTCAGATATTCTTCGGTATTCATCTGTATCCTCGTGTGATGATTGGCAACTAGCGCCAACACGAGGAACGATAGGGAATTGAGCGTTCAGCGAGCGGAATTGGAAACGCGGTATTTCAATCCAATTCAATTCTTCTGGGCTTCGGCATCTGGCGGCGCTTTTCCAAACTTTCGCTGGTCAGGCTTTGCTTCCGTCGTTGTGTGCCGAATCGAGTAGTGAGCCGCAGTTGCTTCTCCAGTGCGAGCGCAAGCTGAAACTGTTCCCCTCGGATTTTGTCACTATAGCGGGCCATGAGAAGGTCGCCGCCGTTGCACCAGTGATCGAGCATTTCATTGAGCTGCTGAAGCGAGCCACGAAGTGAAATCTTATACGCCGCAATCACTGCTTTGCGCAGAGCTTCAGCTTCGCGCCTGCGAAGGGCGGCAGGAAAGTGTGCCTGGAGCTTTTCGATCAGCACTACAGGTCCGGCTGACTTTAGGCGGTCTCGATTGGGGTGTTTGATTTCATTCCCCGCGTTCTCCAGATGCTTGAGGACAAGAGCCGCCCAAATCAACCAGAGCTCGGTTTCGTAACTGTGCTCGCTCATCCATCGTCGCATGCACTCCTCGATGTGCTCTGATACGGCAATGGTTCCCTCCAAGAAGCGATCTAGCAGTGCGAGTGGATAGCGTAGTTCGCCGTCAGTGAGCGTTGGGTCGAACAGTTCTTCGACGAGGTTACGAAAACTCTCAAATTGAACTTTCCGCTGCGGCGCTCGTCGCTTCCAAACGTTTCCTCGAAGCCTGGCCGTATCAAGCCTCCAATTATTGAGTTTCTTCTGCACATCGGTCCATGCGGTGAGGTTCTCAGCTCCCCGATTGTTTTCGACCAAGATCCTGCAGACCGCGTTGATTTTGTCCCGGACATCCAAGGGCAATCTTAAATCATGTTTGGTTTGCAAAGTAATCCAGTGGTGCTGTGGCAATGGCTCGTACCGGCTTCCTGCAAGCTTGTCTGAGACGAAGACCTTTCGATGCCGGGTAGCCACGCGAATCTCCAATAATTGAAAGCTAACGCGACGCTTGATCGCCCATCTGCAATGCAATTGAGCTGCCGATTCGTTCGGATGCGACCTTCAGTGGGTCTGAATCAAGGTGTGCGTATCGCATGGTGGTGCTGGCTTGAGTGTGGCCGAGCAGCTTGCCGATGATCGGGAGTCCAAGTCCGGCCGCCGCACCGACACTCGCATGCGTGTGCCGAAGGTCGTGAATACGAACGCCGGGCAATTTCGCCCGTGCTGAGATCGTTCGCCAGGGACGGTTCATGTCCGCCCGCGGCTTGTCTTCGCCTTCTGACTTGATAACCCACTCACCTGTCTGATCGAGGCTGCGTAGAACGGTGAGGGCAGGACCATTCAGCACTATCGCTTTGCGGCCTGTCTTACTGTCGGGCAGCAACAATAGATCGCGTTGGTAATCCACATACTCCCATCGCAAGTCCAAAATCTCGCGAAGCCGCGCGCCAGTCAGGATGAGCAAGCGCAGTGCCGCTGCTGTATGAGCATCAATCTTGATCGCGCCGCTCTTCGGGGCATGTTTAGATTTTGGGTTCGTCGGGTCGATGCTGAAAGGAATACCGACCGTCTCCGCTTCACGAATTGTCTGGCCCAGACGGGCGAGTTCTTCAGCATTCAGGAAGCGTTCGCGTCGTTGTTCGCGGAATGCCCGAATGCCTTGCGTTGGGTTATGACCGACCGACACGATGTTGCAGGTGGCGGCATATCGAAAAATCGAGCTGATGCATTCCATGACGCGATTGGCGGTCATGGGCTTTGTTTCACCCACCTTTTTGTGCAGTTGCGCGATCTGCGCAGTCGTGATCCGGTTCAGCTTCGTTGAGCCAATATCCGGCGCTGCATGCTTTCGAATTGCGATCCGGTAGTTTGCCACTGTGCCCGGCTTCAACTTCACCTCGGCCTCTTCCTTGAGGTATCGCTCGGCAAAGTCGCGGAACGTTTCACTCGCTCGTTCCTGCTTGCGCTTCGCGGCGGGATCACCGCCAAGCGCAACGGAGGCAAGCATCTCCTTCGCGGCTTGCCTCGCTTCCTCTGGTGTGAATTCTCGCGAGCCAAAGTACATCCGCTTTTTAGGCACGCGCCGACCGCCAGCACCCGGCCGGTATTCAATGAACCAGCTCCATCGGCCATTCGTCGCGACGCGGAGCCCAAAGCCCTTAAGGTCCTGGTCGTAGGCGATTATCGCCCGGTCTCCCGGTACAATCGCATCGACGTTCCGCTTTGTCAGGCGAGTGATCATTCCAAGAACATCCGTTCTCCGTGTCGCCACCATGTCGCCACCAGAACGGAAACGAGAAGACATTGCGGAGATTAGAAAGTCAAACAAATCATTCAATTTCAGTGGCTTAGGAAGCGTCAGGCATCAGAGGGAAACGTCAGGAATCAACCCGGAAGGCACTCATAACCTGAAGGTCATAGGTTCAAATCCTATCCCCGCAACCAAGTTCGATACGGAAACCCAGCAATCTGAATGGATTGCTGGGTTTTTGTTTTTAGGTTCGAACGTCGCCGCAACGCAATCAACGACTCGGTTTCATGGGTTCGAAACATCCGCAACCTCCTGTCGTCGGCATCACGACACCGGGCGCGAACAGCGGAGGCCGACTTGCCTTGGCTAATTCGTCTGGCTTGATTGGGGATACCATCGATCTCGCCGATCAATCGGATGATCGACGCCGTGAACTCGCGGGATCGTCTCGACGATGTCGGCGCGTGGATGGCCCTGACAGTCGTGTGAGCCGAACCAGAGGAGGTCGCTGCGGTGGGGGACGTTCGGTATGGTGCGCCATTGACGAGGTGCTTCGGTGAACCACCAAGCGTGCAGGCGATGCGCATCCGGATTTCAATCGCGCTTGCCTCGATGCGTTGTCGACACAAGCCCGATCATTTTTTGTCCTTGTCGGCGGTGTCGTCCACATTGCCTCCATTGTCGACGCATTTCTTGAAATAGTCGCGTTCGGCCTGTCCGTTGCCTTTGGCGCTGCCCGCCGCCGGATTGCCGGGCTGACGTGGTGGAAAGTTCTTCGCAACGAGCGCATTGCATTTCCTCGCGACCTCAACGGTGACGGCTGATGTCTCGGTTGGCAAAAGCAGGGGAGCCAGCAGCGAGAATGCAAGTGCGGCTCGCTTGAATCCTTGTTCGGCGCGCATGGTTACCCTCCCTTGTGTGCTGCCGTCATCGTTGACGCGGCGTGATCCTATCGCGGGGTGCAAAACAGGCAATGGTCGATCGCGCAACCCGTTCACGTCCGAGTCCGCAGATCAGCGCCTTGCGAGCCCTGGATCAATGCGAGCCTTGGATCAAGATGACCGCAAGGCCTGAGCGGGTTAGGGGCGTCTGCTGACGCGGCACGTACGATCCACCGCCGGAGGATTAATCTTACGCTGCAATAATTGCCGTCCTGATCGACCTACGCACTGCGTATGCAAGCTGATTTTGGCTACATATGCGGATCATATTTTGAGTAGGCTATATGACGAAAAAAAGAGCATTAATAACCGGCGTAACTGGTCAAGACGGTGCGTATCTGGCCGAATTGCTGCTCGCGAAGGGCTATGAGGTCCATGGCATCAAGCGACGGACCTCGCTTTTCAATACCGACCGCATTGATCATCTCTACCTCGATCCACACGAGCCGGATCCACCGTTCCGACTGCACTATGGTGATTTGACCGACTCTTCCAGTCTGATCAGGATCGTCGGCCAAGTACAGCCGGACGAGATCTACAATCTCGCCGCCCAAAGTCACGTGGCCGTTTCGTTCGAGGAGCCGGAATATACCGCGAATTCGGACGCTCTTGGCACGCTGCGAATCCTCGAGGCGATTCGGATCGTGGGGCTCGAGAAGAAGTCCAAATTCTACCAGGCCTCGACGTCAGAACTGTACGGCCTGGTGCAGGAAGTCCCGCAGAAGGAGACCACTCCGTTCTATCCGCGGTCGCCTTACGCCGTTGCGAAGCTCTACGCCTACTGGATCACGGTGAACTATCGTGAGGCGTACGGAATGTACGCCTGCAACGGAATTCTGTTCAATCATGAGTCGCCCGTGCGGGGCGAGACCTTTGTCACCCGGAAGATCACACGAGCTTTGGCCCGCATCCACCTCGGCCTTCAGGAACGTCTTTATCTGGGCAATCTTGATGCGCTCCGCGACTGGGGGCATGCGCGCGACTACGTCGAAATGCAATGGCTGATGCTGCAGCAGAATACGCCGGAGGACTTCGTCATCGCAACCGGTGTGCAGCACTCGGTTCGCCACTTCGTCGAGGTTGCCGCGGGCGAAGTGGGGATGCGGATCCGCTGGGAAGGAACGGGCGTCGATGAAAAGGGCTATGATGCCGCCACAGGCAAGTGCATCGTGTCCGTCGACCCACGCTATTTCCGTCCGACGGAGGTCGCGACCCTCTTGGGCGATCCCTCCAAGGCGAAGGAGAAGCTTGGCTGGTGGCCCAAGACCTCGTTCGAAAGCCTCGTGCGTGAGATGGTGCAGGAAGATCTCGCGTCAGCGAAGCGAGATGAACTGATCAAGCAACACGGCTTCAGATATTATCCGCGTCACGAGTGACCGCAGCCCAGAACGCCGTCTGGCACTTGTTGAGGCGGAGGCCTCGAATGATTTCCGTCGACCACAGGCAGCGGGGCGCCTCAATGCCGTCAAGGCAGACGAATGGCGTCCTTCACCGAGATAGCGTCGGGCGCGCCAGCGGTCATCGCCGCCTGCATTCCGGACGGAGTCGATGCGTTTCGCATCGCGCTCATCTCGAGCGCCCAGCGACTGACGATGGCCCGACGATCCCAGCGCTCGAGTGAGCGCTTCCGTCCTTCGGCGCCGAACGCCGCGCAGAGCGCCGGATTCTGGGCTAGCGTGCAGATCGCATCGGCGAGGGCCCGTGTGTCGCCGGGCGAAACGACCATCCCGGCACCCTTGACCTCGTCGGCCAACCCCGTTCCTTCGGTCGCCATCGCGATCACCGGACGGGCGGAGCCAAACACGGCCCCAAGCTTGGATGGCAAGACCAGATCAGCCGCCTCTGCCTTCTGCGGAATGAGATGCACGTCCGCCGTCGCCATCAACTCGTTGAAGCTCTCGTTGGGTTGCAGTCCGAGAAAATGAACATTGGAGCGGCCGGCCGCCATTTTGAGCAACCTCGCCTTGTCAGGCCCCTCTCCGGCGAGGATGAAATGAATTTCGGGATGACTATGTTGCAGCATGGAGGCGGCTTCGATCACGAGATCGAGCCCCTGCTTGTTCGACATCGTGCCCGAATAGAGCCCGACGATATCGCTTTCGCAAATGCCGAGTTCACGCCGATAACTGGTCTGCCTCGACCGGGGAAAGATGGCGCTCGTGTCGATCCAGTTTCTGATCTCGAGGGTCCGCTCCGCAGGAACGCCCTTGGCCAGCAGCCGGTCGACCATCTGTGGTGAAATCGACGATACCCGGTCGAACGAGTGAAGAATGCGAGATTCGGCTCCGAGCATTAGCCTGCGAAGCGCGCCGTTTCGAAGCAGTCCGAGATCAAAGGCGGCATCAACCTCGAAATCCTGCACATGCAGCCAGGACTTCACACCGATCCGCCGCGCGACGAACGAAACGAGCGCGGACGACATCAAGGAGGGAGCGGTGGACAGCATGACGTCGGGCCGCCATTCGAGCGCCTTCGTGAGCATCGGCGGCGCGGTCGTCAACGCAAACGAGGCATGGTGCAGCAGCCTCTTCGCACCCGTCGGCTTCCGCGGCACGTATATCGGGGCGCGCGTGATCTCGACACCATTGACGTTCCGAGCCCTGAAATAGTGACTGTCGAAGCCGACCGGGATTCGCCAGGCGGGATAATAGGGCGGTGCGGTGATCACTCTGACCTCGTGCCCCTCGGCCACAAGGCTCTCACAGAGCTCCGTGTTGTATTTCGCAACGCCGATCAGATCGGGCGCATAGTTGATTCCGACCAACAGAATACGCATCAAGTACAATCCAACTTCTAAAACTGGAATCGAAAAATCGCGTCTCAAAAAAAGCGTTGATCTCGTCAGTCGCCGGAATTGCCTTCCAAATGACGACCGTAGCCTTTTATAAAATCCTCATATGCCCCCGCCAGCCCGGTCGGTAGCGGGGTAGTCGAACGCCAGCCCAGTTGCCGAATCCGGGAACTGTCGAGGAGCTTGCGGGGCGTGCCGTCCGGCTTGGACGTATCAAAAACCAACTTGCCCGCATAGCCCACGACCTTCGCTACCATGGAGGCAAAATCGGCGATAGAGACTTCGTCACCACTGCCGACGTTGATGGGCAGATCGTTCGAGTAGTTCTTCAAGAGGAAGACGCACGCATCGGCGAAGTCGTCGACGTTGAGAAACTCACGAAGCGGATTGCCCGTGCCCCAGACGGTTACGGTCGGGGTCCCCGCCAGCTTGGCCTCGTGGAAGCGTCGTATCAGCGCCGCCGGCACGTGGCTGTGCGCTGGATGATAATTGTCACCGCGGCCATAGAGATTGGTCGGCATCACCGATATGAAATCGTCACCATGTTGCAGCCGGTGTGCCTGACAGATCTTGAGGCCGGCAATCTTGGCGATTGCGTACCATTCGTTGGTCGGCTCGAGCGGCCCTGTCAGCAATTCGCTTTCGGCGATCGGTTGCTTGGCGTGCTTGGGGTATATGCAGGACGAGCCGAGAAACAGCAGGCGCCCAACGCCGATTGCATGGCTTGCGCGGATCACGTTGAGTTCGACTGCGAGATTGTCGCAGAGAAAATCGACAGGGAAACTACTGTTGGCGGCAATGCCGCCGACCTTGGCGGCGGCATGGATCACGACGTCCGGACGGTTTGCCTCGAGCCACCGCAATGTCAGCTGCTCCTTCGCAAGGTCGAGCTCTCCGCGATCGGCATAAAGGAGGGTGCACCTCTCCGACGCGAGGCGGCGCATGATGGCCGAACCTACCATTCCGCGATGGCCGGCCACGAAGACCCGCCTTCCAGTCAGATCGTAGGAGAACCCCCCTGACATAAATTAACCCTTGCCTACTGAAATCCGAATGCTTCACGGCCGCCGCCAGGGCCTTTCAATGTTTGTGGTCCCCGGCGTTCGAAACCGAGCCGGGCAGCCGTTCCAATACTCCCTACCAATACGACGGTCGGTTGTAACCGAACGAGTATATTAATGATGAAGATGCGAAGGGATACTCAGGCGGGACAACACAATGACGGCCTATCTTCCAAATGTGGCCAAGTACGCGACAGTAAGAGCAGCACAACCTATTTCAACGATGGTGGATGAAAGTTCGAGAATACCGACAGCTCAAATTCAGCCGGCCAAAGGCCGCAATGCCGGGGATGCCGGTCCGACCAAATATGCAATAATTCTCCGCCCAAGTTAAGGTCCATTACGTCTCTCCCTTCAGGGACGTGCCGTTGCAGCACCCGAAAATTTACGGGCAAAGCAACGAGGCTATGCGCGCTGCCGGGCGACCACGGAATCTTACGGGGTCGGAAAAGTCTCTTCCGCGTGCTCGGCAAAGTGCAGGAAATTCTCGTTCGGGCCACGGGGGCGCACCGACTATCACATTCCTGAGTTTCCCCCGACGGGGTGGTACGACACGCATGCGGCGAGAGAGTAAGTCAGGACAGGTCCGGACTCGCGTGACCGCTGGATCATCTCAACCCGAGAGATGAGAACCCGTCGACATCCAACGTTCGCGTCGATTCGTGGATGAGCCGCTCGATCTGCGATTGAGATGTCTGCAACTGCGGACCCGAATGCCGCCGCCGAACGTGGAGAAGCAACTGCCCTGCTCGTGATGTTCGCGTCGAATTAACCTTGCTGAATTGCGCCTGCCGGCGTCGGTCAAAAACCATTGATGCCAATCCGTATAATTTTAGCGGTACTCGCAGGCGCACCTTAATTACCAAAACAACTCGTACCCGGCCATTAAAGTCAGGAAAACGGGCGATGCCATAGCAATTTCCCAGCTGAGGAGAGCGCTATGTCGATCGATCCGAAAAATCTCGCTGGAACGGCCACACTCACGTTTTCGGACGATTTCAACTCGCTCAGCCTGTGGAATGGCACGAGCGGCACCTGGGATTCGACCTATTGGTGGGCGGCTGCCAACGGAATCAACATTGGTGGCAACCAGGAGGTCAACTGGTACATCAACAGCAATTATGCGCCCACGAGTTCGGTGACGCCATGGACCGTGAACAACGGCATCCTCGATCTTCATGCCGGCCCCGCAGCTGCCGCGATCCAGTCCTACATCAACAATGCCCAGTACACGTCGGGCATGATCACAACCTATCACTCCTTCTCGCAGCTCTACGGCTACTTCGAGATGAGGGCGGAGCTGCCTGCCGGCCAGGGGCTCTGGCCCGCATTCTGGCTGCTGCCCACGAATAATGCGCTATTCGGGACCGTGCCGGCTCAAGAGCTGGACATCATGGAGTCGCTCGGCAACAACCCGACGATCGACTACATGACATCGCACAGTTCTGCGACGGGCAGCATGCAGCTCCAGCAGGACGGAGTCTACCTCCCGACGATGACGTCTGGATTCCACACCTATGGCATGGATTGGGAGCCCGATACGATTACCTGGTACGTCGACGGAGTGAAGACCTTCCAGATTGCCACTCCATCCGACATGCACACTCCCATGTATATGATCGCCGACCTGGCGCTGTACGGGCCGGCCATCACGGACTCTAGTTCGCCGGTGGGCGGCGACATGCTTATCGACTACATCCGCGCCTATTCCGCCAAGCCGCCTGTCGTTCAGATCAACTCGTTCTCGCCCGATAGCAACATCACGGGCGACGGCATCACCAACGCGAAGCAGATTACGGTGACGGGCTCGGCCGCCGTCGGCGAGACAGTCCAGATCTTCGACGATTCGTCCAAGCTTGGCACGGCGGTGACAGACGGCACCGGAAAATGGTCGTTCGTCGCGGCAAACCTGACCGACGGGGTTCATTCTTTCACAGCGAAGACGGCGGATCAGAGCGGCAACGTCACGTCGTCGACCGCACTCACGGTGACGGTCGACACGACGGCGCCCACGGCCCCGAGCATTGCTTCATTCACGCCGGACAGCGGAACGATCGGCGACGGCATCACCAACCAGAACCACGTTGCGCTGAGCGGCACCGCAGAGGCCAGCAGTACGGTCCAGATCTTCGACGGGACGACGCAGATCGGCACGGTGGTTGCAGACAAGACCGGCGGCTGGTCTTTCGCGACGGCAACATTGAGCGACGGCAACCACGCGTTCACGGCCAAGGCGATGGATGTTGCCGGCAACGTCAGCTCTGCCTCTACGTCGCTTACCGTGACGATCGACACGACGGCTCCCGCCAAGCCTGTCGTTGTGTCGTTTACGCCGGCTCATTCCACCATTGCCGGTACTGCCGAAGCCGGCGCGACCATCGCACTCTACGACGGCACCACCCTGATCGGCTCCGGAAAGGCCAAGAGCGACGGCACTTGGAGCATCAACGTCGGATCGCTTTCCTCGGACCCCCACTCGTTCTCGGCGACTGCGACCGACGCAGCCGGCAATACGAGCGTGCGATCCGACGTTCTCCAGACCGGCAAGGTCATCGAAAGCGCGGGAAGCACGACCCTGGAGCAGGTCGCAACCAGCCTCCACTTTGTCACAGGCAGCACCGACGTCGTATTCAAACTGGCAGGTGCCGCGCTTAGCACGGATCAGTTTCCCAGCACCAATTTCATCGGCGCCGAGAAGACGGCGACCGGCTACGACGTCGCCTGGAAGGATGCCGGCACCGGACTTTATACGGTCGGGGCCACCGATGCGAACGGCAACTTCCTGTCGACCATCGCCGGCTCGGTCTCCGGCACAAGCGATGCGCTTCGATCGCTGGAGTCGTCGATGCATCAGGATCTGAACGGCGACGGCACGATCGGCCTGCCCGTCAAGATCATCGAGACGGCGGGCAGCACGATCCTCGAGCAGGTTGGAAACAGCCTGCACTTCGTCACAGGCAGCACCGACGTCGTATTCAAACTGGCGGGTGCCGCGGTCAGCACGGATCAGTTCCCCAGCACCAATTTCATCGGCGCCGAGAAGACGACGACCGGCTACGACGTCGCCTGGAAGGATGCCAGCACCGGCCTGTATACGGTCGCGGCCACCGATGCGAACGGCAACTTCCTGTCGACCATCGCCGGCTCGGTCTCCGGCTCGAACACGTCGCTGCTCTCGCTCGAGTTGACGATGCATCAGGATCTGAACGGCGACGGCACGATCGGCACGAAGGCCGGCACCGTCGCGACCAGCGTTAGCCTGCAGCTTACGATCGATGCTGGAGGCAGCCTCGAGCTCGCCGGCGCCGCATCGGGCTCGATCACGTTCGCCAAGAACACGGGCATGCTGGTCCTGGATCAGTCCACCAAGTTCACCGGAAATATCCTGGGTCTGTCGGGCAATGGCGACCCGACCGCCTCGGATATCCTCGACCTGAGGGATATCGCGTACGGGGCCGACACCCGGGTTTCGTACACCGGAAATACCTCGGGCGGCGTGCTGACGGTCACCGACGCGCAAAGCCACACGGCGCATCTAAATCTGACGGGCGACTACACGCGAATGACATTCGCCTTGTCCAGTGACGGACACGGCGGCACATTCGTCATCGATCCTCCCGCGACGAACGTCGCTCCGCTGACACTGTCGATGCCGAATCAAGCCGCCACGGTGAGCCAGGTCGGCGACGGATTTGTTTTCCATCCGTCCGCGGCCGCCGCCAGCGCAAGCACGTATGATGGCCACGCCCCGCTGCCGTTCAACGAGGCGCAGCTTGATTGGTACACGAATTCGATTGCGCAGGATGTGCATCTCGACATTCACGCCCTCGCGGATGCTATGGGCTACACCCACACCCACGACACCTTCATGCTGCATGTGTAGAGGGAGCAGACGCGCGTCTTCCTAAGGGGGAGGGGGCGGAGACAGTGAAGCCTGGCGGCCCCGTCGTGACGGAATTCGCGACCGATCTGGAAAGCGCGAACGCGTCCGACCGCGCTGTGCCGCGCAAATCTTGCCGAGAGGTAACGGGTCTGCCAGTATCGCGTGCGATCACCTGGAGCCTGAGAGATGCCTACACGCAGGGAGATTTTGGGCTCTGCTTTATCTGCGTTGCTTTACAGCCAGGCCCGAGCCGCCGAGCAGGCCCCGACGCCGCTTGCAGATCTCAACTTTCTCGATCGAACGGCGTCGGACCAGCACGCGCACGTCCTTCGTGGCAATCTGCGCTACGTGGACCACGAGGTGTTCGGCGATCCAGCCGGTATCATGATCGAGGAAGCGGCTCTGAACGGCGTTGAGGATGCCGGCTTTGCGGCAGAAGCCGTGCTTCCGTCGGGATGGCAGGTTACGCCGATGACCGGCAAGCTCGTCACCTTCACTAAGGTCAACGCGACGTCCGGCCGCCTGCAACTGCGAGGAGACGCCGCCGGCCAGTTCTACGTTGTCATGGCTACCAACCGGCACTTCGCGGTCAAGCGTGGCGAACTGCTGACTGGATCGCTTGCGTTGCGGTTGGCAAATCGCGACGCGGGCGGGCTGACCAAGGTAGAGCTCTGCATCCTGCAGCTGAAGTCGGACGGATCGGCCATCCTTCCGGTCGCTGTCCCCATTCAACTGATGCAGACCGACAAGCCGTGGTGGGAGCAAGTTCGGTCGGTGGCCCCCGAAGACGGTTTTGCGAGCCTCGCCCTGAGAGTGACGACGCAGGCGCGGTTCGACGCCACATTCGAGCTCCATTCGCCTCAGCTGGAGCAGCGTGCCTGGCGGTCGACGTTTTGCGCCACATCGCGCAAGGCCGACGACGTCATGCTGACCGACGCTGAGGGCTATCTCTCGCACGTCGAACGTTCGGTCCTCATTACGGCCGATGCACCGAGATTTGTGGCGTCGGGCGCGCTATGGTGCGAGTACGCCGATCCCGACAACTATGTCGAGATCCGGCAACGCGAGAGGGTTCTCTATGTGACTGTCGTGAGCAAGGGGATCTCGAGCGAGGTTCGGCTCGGTGTCGTGCCGCCGTTGATGCGGTTTACCGTTTGCTTGGTTCAAGGCACCGCCGGACTTGCGGCATCGCTCAATGGAAAGACTCTCAAGACGATCGATTGCGAAATGCCCGCGAGATTGAAACTCGCCCGACTGGGCAGCGGCTTGAGCGGCAGCTGGAATTCGACAATCGCGAGACTGACCCTGTTCGCTGCGAAGGTTTCAAACGGTGCCTCGTTGAGCCGCCCCCCCAAAGCCTTCTTCGACGACTTCGACCGTCCGGACTCCCCGAATCTCGGCGCCTCGCCGACAGGACAGGTCATCCGCAGGATCGGCACGGTCGGCAGTATGATATCGAAGGGGAAATGGGTTGTGACGGACGGGGGAGTGGGACTGGCGCATGCTGCGTATGGGATCGTCCGGTTGGACCGTCCGCCACGGTATCTTGGGGCGGTTCTCGATTGGACGGCGGGATCACCGGGTGGAGCAGCAGCGATGCTCGCCGCGACCGACGACGATCCCGGGAGATCCATCGATGCGCTCCATGCCGTCGTCACGAATCAAAAGGAAATCTTCCAGACCATGATCGCGACGAAGGTCGAGGCGGCTCTGGCCGAATTCGTTTATCCAGTTCCGATGGAGCGCGACGGCAGAACACCTTACGGGGTCGCCTGCCTGACCAACTTCGCGGAAAAGGCGGTTGTCTACGTCGGTCCCCAAGGGGATCTGGCGCGTCACGTCCATCACACCTATACTGAAAGAGCCGGTCCGTTTGCTATTTTCGAACACTTTTGGCAGCTAACGCAATGCCGCCCGGAATTTCTCGCCGTCGCGGCGGCGTGAGGCCGTTCCCGGTCATTGCGATGATCCGGAAAATTGGAAGGAGCGTTTCATGAGATACGGAACAGCCATGCTAACCCTGTTGTTGCTATCCGGAGAGGGAGCAATGGCGCAGGGCGTATCGCAAACCCCGACTCAGACCGTTACGCAGCAACGCCAGAGCGGATCGGCGGTCTCGGGGGGACCGAATTCGGCGGTGAGAACCAACCAAGGCGTCAGCACTGGATTTAGCAGCCCGTTCACAAGTCCATTCGGAAGCTCCAATAGCTCCCAATCGAAGGGCGGCTACGCCGGTTACGGCTCTAGCCGGTGATTCCTTCACCAAGGTGAGGTTCGCAAAATCTGCCACCTGTCCGCCCTCGCGCCGTAGCGATGCCTCCGCGTCCAGCGATCTAAATCCACGCCGCGCGCCAAGCTTAGTTAGCTGCTGGTTAAGCCTTCGCGAGATCGTTGCAAATCAGCAACTACCGTGATCCAAAAATCTGCTCCAACGCAGATTCACTTAGAGATTGCGCCGAGCCCATGATAGTTCCGACCGCATGGGGACTAATTTTAAAATCAAATTTTTTGCTGGAATTGCCCTCTGCGCCACGATTGCTCTGGCCGGGTGCAGCTATTTGCCGACGTCGGGGCCGTCCGGCCAAGCTGTAAAAAACGAGACGCCGGTCGATGAAAACAGCCTTCCGTACGCGCTGGTCCGCGTCAATTCAGACGTGGTGTCCGTGCTGGCGCGCAATACTGGCAGGCTGACTGTTACCTATCCTGATCGTCAGCCCCCCCGCGAAATCAGATTTGGCGTGGGCGACGTCGTCAGCGTGACCATCTTCGAGGCCGCCGCAGGCGGCCTGTTTATCCCGGTTGAAGCGGGCGTTCGACCCGGCAACTTCATCGCCCTGCCTAATCAGACGGTGGACCACAACGGCAATATTTCGGTTCCTTATGCCGGCGCTGTCCGCGCGCAAGGGCGGACGCCTTCCGAAGTCCAGCAGGCGATCGCGGATTCGCTGAAGAATCGCGCGATCGAGCCCCAGGCTGTCGTCGCGCTCATTGATCAGCGGACGTCGCTCATCAGTGTTCTCGGCGAAGTGAACAATCCGGTTCGCTATCCCGCAAACGCTGCCGGCGAGCACCTGCTTGATGCGATCACGCGTGCCGGCGGCCCCAAGGGACAAGGCTTCGACACTTGGGTCATGCTCGAGCGCAACGGCAAGCAGGCTACCGTGCCATTTGGGGCGCTGGTGTATGAGCCGTCGAACAATATCTGGGTCCATCCGAACGATACGGTTTACGTCTATCGTGAGCCGCAGACATTTGTCGCCTTTGGTGCAACCGGCCAGCAGGGTCAGTTCAATTTCGACGCCTGGCGAATTTCGGTGGCCGAGGCCGTGGGCAAGGCAGGCGGCCTGAACGATACGCTGGCTGATCCCGGAGCGATCTTCCTCTATCGCGGTGAGCGGCGCGAAGTTGCCGCGATGCTGGGTGTCGACGTGAGCCGTTTCACGACGCCGATCGTCCCGATCGTGTATAATTTCAATATGCGCGACCCGTCGACGTACTTCCTGGCGACGAAGGTGCTGATCCGGAACAAGGATGTTCTGTACACGTCGAACGCTCCAGCGGTGGAATCGGCGAAGCTGATGACGTACATCAGGCTGGTCACCGCAACGGTCAACGATCCGATAGTTGCAGCCTACAATGGTGCGGCACTTCGGAATCTGGTCGTAACGACTCCCTGATCCGCATGCGGTACGATCGGCGATACATCGTCGTCTTGCAGACGGCGGTGGTCGCCCTCAAACCGCGGCAGGCTTCGGATGCGTTCGCTGCGCTGCTGTTCGCGGTCGTGGCCATTTTGCCTTTCCCGTTTGCATCAGTGTCCTCCGTCGCCATTTCGCTTTGGTGCGGCTTGGTGGGCATAGCGGTGGTCGGGCTTGCCTTGCGACCGCCGGCCATTGCTTCACCGCTTTTTCTTGCAGCCATCATTGCCGTCGGCGTCGCGAGCTATGCGACCATCCTCTATCTTCAGGTCGTGGCTCGAGCGCCGTCCGATCCCCTGGTCCATCCGATCTGGGCCCTGGCCAGCGAGATTCTGGGAATGCCCCTGGAGGGGAGCGCGTCGATCGCCAGGGGGCAGCCTTATCTCGCGATCGGCACGCCGCTTCTGAACCTGCTGCTGTTCACGGGGGGCTACATGTGCGGCGCCGACGAGACACTCTCGCGCCGCCTGTTCCGCACGATCGCTTGGGCGGGCGGCCTCTATGCCGTTTACGCGATTTGCTCCTACGCGCTCGAACCCAACCTGGTGCTGTGGCAGGAGAAGATCGCCTATGCGGGCAATCTCACCGGGACGTTCACGAACCGTAATGCGGCGGCGGTCTATTTCGGGTCGATCGCCATTATATGGTTGCTGCTCACGTTCCGGCGCCTCAATCTGCGCAGGAAGCGCCGTTCCGGCAAACGCCGCCGCCCATCGACGATCCTCGTCAATTGGCGTGTCCTTGCGCTGCCGAGCAGCTTTTTTTGCATTTGCTTGCTGGCATTGGTCCTGACTGGCTCTCGTGCGGGTGTGGCGTGCAGCTTTGCCGGCCTACTCGTGGCCTTTGGGCTGAATTTCAGATCGGAAATGCCGCCCAGGCTTCGCAAATGGCTGGCCTTTGGCGGTGCCGTCGTCGTCATCCTGGCGATCTACCAGATCTTCGACAGCGGGTTGGGCGAACGGTTGGAAACCGAAGGCACAACCGGCGGTGGACGTGCCAGCGTCGTGGCCTCGGTCCTGCACATGATTTCGGATTTTCCGTGGCTCGGGAGCGGTTTGGGCTCGTTCCGCTGGAGCTTCGCCGCCTATCGGAGCAGCCAGATTTCAGGCTGGGGCGTGTGGGATCGGGCCCATAACGTCCCCCTTGAGATTGCGGCAGAAGGCGGCCTGGTCCTGGCGGGCATCGTCGTGCTGGCTTGGATCGGCGCAATGGCGATCCTGCTGCGCGCCTGCCTCGACCCTAAACGCTCCCGTACTCTGCCGCGCGCCGCCCTGGCCGTCTCAACGGTCGCCGTGTTACACTCCCTGATTGATTTTTCCCTGCAGATCCCTGCTTACGCCGGTACCGTGATTGTTCTGCTCGGTGCTGCTCTCGCGCAAACGCAGAGGCCAGTGGCAGAGGTTGAGGCGGCTGAGGCGGTTAACTTTGAAGTGAACCAAACTCCGGAAAGCCTCGACTGACGTTGATGTCGCGGCGCTATGCGGTTAAGATATCGTTATATTTTCGGAAGGGTTCATGGTATGTTCCAAATCGCTTTTAAGCAACAAATCACTGGCGTTGCAGCATTGGCAATTCTCGCAATGTGCGTAACCGCTCAGGTCCCGACACCAGCGTCGGCCCAGCGTTCGTCGCAAGCCACTACTCAATTCCTGAGCAATCCGGCGGAGCTTCTCGCCAAGAATCCCACCGGCGGCGCCGAGCTCGTCAGCGCCATTCGCGAACTGGTCTCGGGTGACGCAGCCACACTTCAGCCGATCATCAATTTGATCGCGAATGCCAACAAGGACCAGAAGGCGGCAATCGGCGCCGGCCTGGCGCAGGCTGCCAAGGTCATCGTCCGAACCAACCCCGGTCTTGCCACAGAAATCCAACAGGCGATTCTCAACACCAAGGATCAGGACGTCGTTCTGGCCTTCGCAGCCGGCGCGGGCGACCGACCGATCGGAGCCGCAGGCGGCGGCGGTGGTGGCGGTGGTGCTGGCGGAGGTCAGACCAATCCGCTCCAGTTCGGCGCGGGCGGCGGCGGCGGTGCGCAGCCGATCGGCGGAAGCGGCACCAACACGCCGCTGTTCAGTTACACGTCGAGCGTTAGCGGCTTGGGCAATACGTTCGCGAACTCCGGCACCGTTTCGAGTTCAGTAAGCCCGTGAGAGCAATGCCGGGGAAATCCGGCATTGGCTACATTACCGGCTCAGGCCGGAATGAGCGACTGCTTGCGAAACAGGCGGCCGTCTTGGCTTGCCGCATCACAATGATTCCAAAATGCTCCAGCTCCTGAAGCCCGAGGAACGCGAGATCGAACGCGCAGACTACGTGTCGCCCGATCAGATGTTTGCGGCTGCCCTCGGTTTCGCTCGCCGCCAGTATCCGATCTTTCTGGTCACGATGCTGATCACCCTCGCATTGGGGGCCGCTTATCTCGTGGTGGTCCGATCGACCTATACCGCGCAGGCGACGATCATCATCGACACGCGAAAGCTTCAGCCCTACACGTCCCAGAACTCCCTCTTTACCGAAGTCCCCGTGGACTCGCCGGCGGTGGACAGTCAGCTCGAGCTGATCAAGTCCGACAACATTGCGCGATCGGTGATCCGCGACCTGCATCTGGCGCAAGAGCCCGAATTCTCCCGTTATGGCGGAGGCTTCGTCGGCAATCTCCTCTACTATTTCTACCAGCTCTTCGAACCCGGCGATGAGTCCCAGGACGAGATCGAGCGACGCGCCCTGCGCGAGTTCTCGAACAATCTGTCGGCGAAGCGCGTAGGCGTTACCTACGTGATCGAGATAGCGTATCGCTCTGCCCTGCCGGGGCGGGCTGCCCAGGTGGCCAATGCCGTCGCCGAGGCCTACATCAACGATCAGCTCGACGCCAAGTATCAGTCGGCCCGCCGTGCGGGCGACTGGCTTTCCAGTCGTATCCAGGAGCTGAAGCAGCAGGCGATCTCCGCCGATCGCTCGATCGTCGACTTCAAAAGCAAGAACAACATCGTCGATGCCGGCGGACGGTCGATTTCTGAACAGCAGGTTGCAGAGATCAACAGCCAGCTACTCGCAGCACGGACGGTCACCGCGGACGCGCGTGCACGCCTCGATCGCATCGAGCAGGTCATGAAATCGGACGTTCGCGACGCAACGGTAACGGACACTCTGCGAAGCGATGTCGTGAGCAAACTGAGGACGCAATACCTGGATATCGCCAACCGGGAAGCCGACCTGTCAGCCCGCTATGGGGTGAACCATCTGGCCGCGGTCAATCTGCGCAACCAGATGCGTGAAATCGCCAAGTCGATTACCGCCGAACTCGGCCGCCTCGCGGAAACCTACAAGAGCGACTACGAGATCGCCAAGCAACGCGAGGATGAGGCGCAACGCGCGCTGGAGGCCGCGGTCGCCCGCTCTCAAATCGGTGGCCAGGCCCAGGTCCAGCTGAAGGAGCTTGAGAGCAACTCCCAGACCTACCGCTCAATGTACGAGACCTTCCTGCAGCGCTATACTGAATCCATTCAGCAGCAATCGTTCCCGATCACGGAGGCCCGCATCATATCGAGCGCGGGCCGGCCGTCCAAGCGCAGCAGTCCCAAGACCATTCTCGTTCTCTCTATGGCGTGCGCCGGCGGCCTGATGCTGGGCTTCGGCATCGGCCTTATGAGGGACCTGTCCGATCGCGTGGTACGCACCAGCGATCAGGTCGAGCGGTTGCTGGGAGCTGATTGCCTCGCAACCCTTCCGGTTCTTCCGGCACCCGCTCTCCAGCCCAACGACACCCCTCCGTCACCGCATGAGATGCAAGCCGACGCTGGAGCTTTCTGGGCCGTCGTCAGCTCGCCGTTCTCCAGATACGCCGAAGGCATCCGATCGATAAAGTCCGCGATAGACCTCAATAGTCGACTACGCAGCGGCCGCGTCGTGGGCCTCTCCTCGGCGCTCCCCGGCGAGGGGAAATCAACCACTGCCGCGGGCCTTGCGCTGCTCAGCGCGCAGTCCGGGCACAAGGTCATCTTGATCGACGCGGATCTTCGAAATCCGTCGCTCACGAAGCTGATGGCGCCAAACGCCGCCGCCGGCCTCGTCGAGGTTGCGCTGGGGCAACGCAAGTTCGAAGACGTCGTTCTTCGGGAGAGTACAACTGGCCTGGATTTCCTGCCCACGGTGATCCATACCCCGATCGCACACACGAGCGAGATCCTCGCGTCCGAAGGCATGCGAGCGCTCATCGAGCGCTTCAGCAGCATGTATGACTACATCATCATCGACCTCTCTCCGCTGGCGCCGGTGATCGATGTCCGCGCCACCGGACATTTCATTCCCACCTATCTCCTGGTGCTCGAATGGGGCAAGACCAATATCGATGTCCTTGAGCGGGCATTGGCGAACGCCCGGTCGGTTCGTGAAAATCTGCTTGGCGTGGTCATGAACAAGGCCGATACGAATCTTTTGAAGCGATACGAGGGATACGGGACGAGCTACTACTACGATCCCAAGTACTCACAGCCGAGCTAGATAGTTGAGGAGCGGCGATCTCACCGGTGCAGCCGCGACTGGCATCACGTGTCTGCTTGCGGCCGTCTTGGGACTGGGCGCGGTGGCTTGGTCAGCCATCACGTTGCCGACCTTTTGGCGACAACTGCCATTGGAGCAATTCGCGAACCGCATTGTTCGCGGAGAGACCTTCCCGGTCGACCGGCTGGAAGAGAAGCTCCGGCTTTATCGCGAGGCTGGTAGCCCGGTCCGCTGCAATGCTACCGCGGCCCACGATACGGCTGTTGTAGATCTGGCGATTGTCCGGGGGCAATTCGACGCATCATCGGAAACAGACGCCCGCCTCGAGCGCAGCAGAAACATCGTCGTGGAAGCGCTGTCATGCTTGCCCTCCGATCCGTATCTATGGTTTTCGCTGTTTCAGATCGAAAGCCTTCGCGTGGGACTCCGACAGGAATACCTTCGCTACCTCGACATGTCGTACCAGGTCGGTCCTAACGAGGGCTGGCTCGCGATTCCCAGAAACCGCGCAGCCTTCGCCATCTTTCCAGCCCTTCCCGAAGCGCTCCAATCCAAGGTGATAGACGAGTTCTGCTTGCTTCTGCGAAGCGAGTTGTATGCGGAGGCGATCGAGATATTCCTTGGCGCGGCTCGACCTCACCAAGCCGAACTGGTCAGCCGGATGGGCGCGGTCCCAATCAGGAACCGGCAGCTGTTTGCAGTTCAACTCGCGCGCAAGGGTATCGACGCTCATATTCCGGGGACGTCGGTGGTCGTTCGCTGAAACGCGCAACGCGACGTCACATTCGCCCCGTCCGATCAGCACATCCCGGGAGAGCTACTTGCAGGATGGCGATCATCAAAAATCGTAGTGGAAGCTTCCTGCCCGCCAGTTGCAATCACGCGATCGCTGCCCTGAGCACGGAGTGGCCCCGAACAAATCTGATCATGATAGCAACACCCACACACATCACAGCATCCATGGCGAGCAGAACGCCCTCCTGGCCCCAGATCTTGAAGAAAGCGCAAGCAATCGGCACATAGATCAACGACTGCCATACCTGCAGCCTCGCTGCTTCCCTGATATTGGACGTACCGATCAGCAAGGCGGAGAAGAAGAACTGCAAGGCGCTCAGAACGATGAGCAGCGATGCTCCCGTCAAAAACAGATGATCAAGTTCGATCGTCGTACGCAGCCAGATTGACAGCGCAAAATTACCGAACAGCCAGAAGCCCGTTCCTGCCAGGCAAGATCCTGCCAGCAGCATGATCCCACTGAGGCGCACGATCCGCGTGGCCGACAAATCGTCCCGCATTTTGAGCTTTGTCGCGACGATATTTGACAAGGGATACGTAAAGGCGATGACGAGCCCTCCATAGGACTGCATCAACCGCATAAATATTCCGAGTTCGATGACAGCGTCTGGCCCCGCCAAGAAACCGAAGAGTCCGGTAGCAAGTTGATATAAAATCCCTATCCCGAGGCTAATGATGGTGAAGTCGAGCGAGCTCAGCAGCAGGCGCCGGGCGATCCGGGGTCTCCACCTCCAGTCGCTTGAAAACAGATTCCGGTTCCGGCGAACGACGTCCAGCGCATGGAAGACTGAACCCGGCAAAAAACCGAGACTGAGAAGGACAGCGGCGAAGACGATCGACGGATGGGTCGGAAATACAAACAGCAGCAACACGAACGACAGTACATAACTCGCCAGCTGGAACAGATAGAGTCGATGCAGCTGATGGTGCCCTGCATCTATTCCCTCAAAGATCGAGAGGAAGAACCACAGGGCCAAGCCGAAAAACACGACCAGAATCGTTGCAATAAACTCGCCGTAGTTTGCGAGAATCACCTCATTCAGCGGCACCAGCCACATGAAAATCATCAGGGCAACTGCTGCAATTCCAAATAACACGAGATTGAGACCTGCTGCGAGCACCGCAGCAAGCGACACGGTTTCAGTCTTGAAGGCACTCGCGCTCCGGCGAGTTCGAGCGACGACATTTGCGATCACTCGTCCCATGCCGACATTGGCAAACCCGATCCACGAACTGATACTTAAAATAACAAGGAGCAGACCGAACCGCGATGGTCCCAGCCTGTCGAGAACCATCGGAGTGCCCACCAGATTCAACAGAATTGCGAGCAGCCTCGCGAGCCACCCCGCAAGCGTCGATAACAATATTGGCTTCATATCGACCAGCGCATGCGATGCAACCTAGTTCGCAATCAATAGATGATTGCGTCTGTGCGCGAGAAGAACTTTGCTGTCTCTGGCACCTTGCGAACATGAACCGCGGGATTTCCCGCAATGAGCGAGTAAGATTCCGGCTTTAGATGACTCACAACCGAACCGGCGCTGACCAAACAGCAGTTGGGAATCCTGACGCCCTTCGTAATAAGACAGCCTGATCCAACCATCGTATAGTCGCCGACGATAATTGGTGAGCAAGTCTGCCTACACGACAGCGGCTCGATGCCGTGCGTGACCAATTGCGAGCGAACTCCTGCAAGTCCGCTGTACATGCCGAATTCGATTCGATCGGAGCAATCGATATAGTGCTGGTGTGCAATCAGGCTCGCACGCTTCATCAGCAACTCCGATCGCCGCCCTGGGTTCTTCTTGAAGAATGGAGAGTTCAACTTTCGGGAAAGCCCGGTGATCCAATTGAAATTTCCAATCATCGCTCCTTCATGCATTTCGAGGTTGTCGAGACGTCCGACGTAGTTGAAATGACCGACGGAGGCTCCCTTCGCTAAAGAAGCCTCATCAGCAAGGACAATCGAAAGGCCAATGCGAGAGTTCGCATCAAGCGAAAAACCGAAGAGATTATTCAAGGCCCAGCGCCGAAGTGACCAAGGTATGAAGAACAACAAAACTTGAATGCCCGCCTTCAACATTTCAATGCGCTCCTAAAACTATGGAAACGGCTACGGCCGGTAACGGCTAGATTAAGTTTTGACGAACGGACATCACTCAGTACCGGAAATCGAGTTCAGGGCACTGGCATCCCATACGGCGAGTATTCGCCCGCCCGAAACCCCATCGTCCCTCAGCTCGAACTTCGGAGCAGGAAGTCCGAATGGAGACCGCATCAGGTTGATTCTCCGGAAGTCTCCGTCCCGAATATCGGAATTGAACCACACGGAACTGTCGCTGGTCAGCAAGACGTACTTGAAGCCGGCGGACTTTATGTTGTTAAGGAGCGCAAGAGCATTTTTGAACGAGAGGTGGAAAAGTACTTCACGGCATATCACTACGTCGCCCCAGCGTTCGAGGGGTTGCTTCGTTGCATCCATACAGGCAAAGCGCCTCCTGGAATTCGCGTGGACCTCGTTGTGAGAAGCGATCAACGACGGGACAATGTCGATACCGAGGTAATCGAACTCGCCGGCAACTCGAGACATCCAGTTAAAGTCGCCACAGCCTATATCGACGAGCCCAGTGCATCCGACATCTCGCAAGAACTGTGAGAGCTGACGGGTCAATGTGTCGGTAGCCATCGGCGAAGAACCCAGACCTGAGAGACTCACCTGCTCCGCATTTTCGATCCAGGTTCCGTTGACGTAGATATCTGAAAAAACCTCATCCAGCTCAGCCTTACGCATGTGGCTCGTATCACGACCACGCACGCGCCTCGCAATATTGATGATTTCATCCGCACCAAGGCGGAACAATACGTGGCGAACAATTTCCTTGCAGGACTGCAAATGATCTAGCGGCATATGAAGGGATCCGACATTGAACTGCGCTGATGATCAAGAGACATCGGCCGCAGGCTGTAGTGATGGCTGCCCTTGCGGCAACCTCGCATGACGCAGGGGAGTCGACGCGTACCGCCGTCTTGCCGAAGGCGTGTACGCCAGAAAGAGCATAAAGAAGAAAGAACCTATAAAACCGATATTGAAATTGTCCGGCTCAAACCACTGGATCAGCAGGGTGGACAGGACCGCCAGCCCGCAGAGCAACGTCCTGCGATCACTGTGCTTCGTGCCGATCCAGACCAGATAGAGCCCGCGGCCGGCGACAACGAGCAGTAAGAGGCCACCGAGCAGTAGGCCGAAGTCCATGAAGTAAGACAAGATGCCGCTATGGACCGCGTGCAGATTGTATCGGCTGGAACGGAAGCCGTATCCGAAGAACACATACTGGTCGATCGTCTCGAAGAACGTGTTCCACGATTCGGTACGACCGGTGAATCCCGAAAGAATTCCTCGATTGGGATCGAACAGCGCCAGATCGTTCGTGACCTTGTCAATCAGCCGGTCGGTGTCGGTAAAGAAGGGCAAGATCACAAGCGCGACTGGGAGCGTCATCATGAAGGCTGCGAACATGCGAACGTTCATGATCTGCTGCGCGCGACTGAAGAGCGCTCGGTAGTTCGCAAAGGCGAGATACCCAAGGTAAAATAAGAGCGTGCCTATCATAATGGTTCGCGCGCTAACTACGTAAGTTGCGCCGAAGCAAATCACAAATACAGGTAAGCTCACACGCTTGACCACCAAAGAGTGGAGCACCAACGCAATATAGGCGTATCTGGCATAGTGATTAGGGTGGATCAGACCGACCCATCGATACTCGTGAAATCCCTGAACAATCGCGGCGGCGCTGAGGGATGCGGCCAGCGCCAGAAATCCCATCGCGAGCGCGTCGTCCACGCTCTGCGCAGGCGCCTGCCAAAAGCAGAGACAAAGCAGGAATGCTCCCAGCGTGACGACGTACTGGACAATTTGCCCTGACGACTCGATGAACTCGGCTGCAGCGACCGACGCGAGAACGATCAGGCCGGAGTAGATCAGGAGGAAGATCAGAATCGGCTGCGATCGGCGGATCGCCGCGTACGCACCGTGACGGGCGAATACCAACAAGCCCAGCAACAGCGCGGGTACCGCGATGAATAGGCTGAACCCTCCAACATCAGCCTGAGTGGTAAGGCCGTTGCGCAAATCCATCAACTGGGCCGGCGTCGCCTTGATGCCGGGATAGCAGATCGCGAGCACATAGAAGCTGAAGCCGAACCCTGCCGCGTTGAATACGCCCCCCTTCGCGAGGTTGCGCAGAATCGCGAGATTCTCTGTGACGAAGACCGGTAGTCTCATCGCGGGCCGGCCCCAGCGGGGGCAGTCTTGAGGAAAAGAAAATCCGCCTGCACCGGGCCATGCTGCGGATCAACATACTGATTATATACCCCTCCCAGCCGAAATCCATGTGCCTCCGTCCAGCGCGAGATATCGCCGAACAGCGGTTGGCCCTCATAGAGATGGATAAACGAGCACTCGACGTACAGAGCTTCGAATTGGTTAATGAGATCGGCAGATCCCTCCAGGACGTCCAACTCACCGCCCTGAACGTCCACCTTCAGGAGCGCCGGCCCCCGGATGGCTCCTGCTTCCAGACAGTCCGACAGCCGGCGAACGGCAATCTCATCCATACGCGCGGTCTGTTCCCCGAATATTTCGCGTTGGGCGGATCCCGGTTTCAGGAGCGACGAAGAATCGTCCTTGCTCGTGACGTAGATCTTGGCCGATCCGGAGGTCGGCCCGATGGCGCAGGGGAAGAGCCGGATCCTGTCATCCCTGCCGAGAGCCTCGGTGAAGCGGGCGGCCGGCTCCGACAGGGGCTCGAAGGAGTAGATCTGCGCCTGCGGAAACAGCCGCCGCGCCATCACCGCGAACTGCCCCCTGTTCGCGCCGACATCCACGACCGTCTGAAAGGAAAGGCGCGACAGAGCCTCCCTGTGCTCGATGGCGGGAGCTATCCGCATGCTCAATAGCCGCCACAGCGACGGACGAAGCGCGCAAAACACGCCCTTCTGGATGGTGATCAATTGCATTTTGCGGAATTCCTCTTCCTCAGGCACACGACCCGGAACTCAACCGTACGCCTGTCGATATCGCTCGGACGTTACCTTGCCGTCGAAGGTTGCCCTGCTGTAGCGAAGGGCTCCCTCGCTCAGCGCGGACCATTCCTTCGGTCCCATCGCGTGAATCGCCTCGAGTTTCTCGACGAACGATTCCGGTTCTGAAAGCGATAGCGCCCAGCCCGCGTTGCTCGCCGCGACGTCTGTCCAGGGGCTCCTGTCGCTGATCAGCACCGGCAGCCCAAGCGTCAATGCCTCCACGATCGAATGACCGAAATTCTCCCCCAGCGTCGGATGCAGGAGAACGTCATAATCCGCCAGCTGCGCGAATAGTTCGTCCTTGGGCAGGTTTCCCTTGAACGTCACGTCGCACTGTCCGGTCCCGGCTCGCGCCATCTCAACGCATTGTTGCGCATAAGAACTGTCATCAACCTCGCCGAAGATATCGAGCGAGGACGCGACGGTGGGACGGCGTACCACGTCGAGCGCAAAGGTGACGTTCTTTTGGACCGTCACCCGGCCAACCATCGCCATTCTAAGCTGTCCCGGCGGCTTTTCTCTCCTGGTCGGTCGCAACGCTCCGCTCTCCACGAATTGCGAAACCATCAGCACCTCCTGGGAGCGGAGGTGGTTGCGGCGGATATCGTGCTCTTCCGCGGGAGACCCCGCGAGGTGAACGACCCCGCGATAGAGGCCGGTCAAATCGGCCAGGCGGCAAAACAGGCGCTTCTTCAGGGCGGACGCGGACATGATCACATCCATGAAGATACCGTGCGGCGTGTGGAAGACGCGCTTGCCCCTCAGAAATCCCAGGCGCTTCAGGATGAGAGTTGGAATCGCGAGCAGCGGATCGAAGGCGCACTGAATGTCGACGACGTCGAATTCCTCCCTGACGCGGTCGAAGAGAATGCGCAAGCCGGCGGAGCCCCTCGGAATATACTCCACGGTGGCAGCCCCCATCCGCTCGCGATGAACGGGCGTTTCGAACATGGCGGCGCCACTGGTGAAATCGTGGTTGAGGGTCAGAAGGTGAAATTCATAATCGTCCGACATGTTGCGCATCAGGTTACGGATCGCGGTGGCGGGTCCGAGATGCGACAACGACGGAAAAAACGAACGATAGACGATCAGAACGCGCTTCTTGTTCATTTGGACTCGGACAGCGTTGCAAAGCGATGCCCCGGCAGCTGCGCCCCAGCGCGTTCCGGGATACGCAATGGAATGTGCTCGGTCAAGCCTTGGCGATCGAGTTCGGACGAGACGAGCGCGAGGGTCTCGTCGAGTTGCGACGGCGCAATCCAGTTGCGCATGCGCTCGAGAAGCTGGAGACTGCCCCGGTACACGACAGCACTGTTGTTTCGGACCTCGGCTGTTGGGATATCGCCGTCAAAGGCCGTGATGGACCCGGCGCCCATGAACCTGTTTCCTTCGATCAGATTTCGTTCGGGCCGGAGAAGGTCCGAATGCTTGTAACCGGCGATTTCGGGATACCGGCTCGTCCAAGGCTCCTTGTCGACGGGCAAGCTGTACAAATTCCGAACACTGAGCCCACCTGGAACTTGCATATGATCGTTTCGCCATACCTGCCACCACGATGCATATCCCAATGCGGCCCCCCAAATCGACGGCGAACTTAGAATGAAGAGGTTTGATAGTAACTTGTTATCCTTACCGCCGTTCATCAGTATCCCGTAAGGGATGCCCACGATAACGTTGTCGGTGACGAGATTCCCGCTCGAAAACTCGTCAAGATAAATCCCCCGCGCGTCGTTGAAGTACCGTCCGCCCGTCCCAAGCAAGACGTTTCGGCGAATGACGGTGCCCTGGCTGGTGAAGTCGCGCGCGCTGTAGATGAATCCTGAATCGCCCGCTTCGGTGAGAAGCTGAGCCAGGAGGTTATCTTCGATGACGTGATCGTTTCCGGAATAGAGGATTCCGAACTGTGGTCCGTTGAAGATGACGCTTCGGCGCACGCTCATTCCGACCCCGTCCATTTGCACCGCCGGAGCAAAGGTGCGGTAAACCAGGGAGAAGTCCTGGATGCTGCTATCCTCGATCGAAATGCGCCCCGGTGTCAGGCTGGCGCGGTCGCCTCCGGACAGCCACGCCCCGCGCCTGCCGACGGCGCGAATGCTCGCATGATCGATCCGGGAGTCACTGGAGTTCGTGTAGGCAATTCCATCGGCGCCCGCCAGCTGGACGATGACGTTCGAAAAATTGATCGCTACGCTGTCGCGCACGGTCACGGCGGTCTCGATGGCGAGTTCGAAGACGACATCTCGGACGGTCAAATTATGAAAGCCGGAAACCGCCAGCAGGGTGTCGAGCACCGGCACCTCGAGGGTCTCGATCGGCTCCTCGGAGCAGAAGTTCAGCGTTCTCGCCGACGCGTCGTAGAAAAACGAGTTGCATTGGGCAAAGGTTGCCAGATTGTAGAAATACACTCTCTCGGGAGGCTTGCCGTCTGCTCTCAACCTGTTTCGATCCGTCAGCACGCCCTTCGAATCGACGGCAAGGGCCCGTGCGTTCACGAAGAGATAGGAATCGGTGAGGTATCCGCCGATCCAGAGGTCGGGGGAGCGGCGCACCCCGTCCGGCAGATCAGCGAACGCCATGGTCGCCGTGCTGCTCCGCGGATCGCCGGTGATCTCGACCACCGGCAGGAAGCCGCTGGTGGGCCACCTTGTGGATTGCAGGCGCGTCTTGCCGTTGACTCGAATCATCAATTGCCGCGGCGTTATGGTCGAGAGCTTCCGCAGCAGCTTCTGCGCGGTTTCGCCGGGCAAGTCTGAAAACGGCAATGCGTACTCGTATCGCCCGTCTCTGGAGCGCGACAGCTTGAGATGGCTCTGTAGGAAGGTCGCTCCTGATATCCTGGTGCCGCCGGGCGCGCCGCGGATGATGATGCGGGAGCCCGCGGGCGGTTCGGGACCGGAAATGGTAAGAGGCTGACCCAGGATCTGGGCTTCGGCAGGCAGGTTGATCCTGTACGTCACCGGCGTGGTGCGCTCTTTCCCATCCTTCCGCACGTATTCGATTGCCTCAGCGAGCGAGGCGGCCTTGAGCGTCCCTTGCTCGCCGGCAATGCTCGTGCGCGTGCCCTCAACGTTGATGGAAACGTCGTCCGCTCTGCACCCGCTCGTCAGAACTGCCAGCAGCAACGCGAGCCCAGCAACGAGAGGGGACCGGCCCGACGGCATTACGGCAGAATTCATTTCTGATACTCGAATCGAGGGTATAAGACTTGCCGAGCCTACCAGAGCCGGCATCCAGTAAGTTTCATCCGTGGAGGAGATCAGTTGTCTCACAGGAAGCCGGGCCGAATCTGCCTTGCACTTTGCGTGGCTGCGCAGTTTCTCGCCATTGCGAATGCACAGGCGCAGATGCAGCGATCCGGCGTCGGAGCCACGCTTGGAGTCGCTCCCCCGCCAGCCGACGATATCTCATCCCGTCGGCACCGCAGCCCGACCGGAGCCGTCTGCCTGAGGCTCGCCGCGGCATCTCGCTCCTTTCCCAACAATGACCGCCTGTTCAATCATTGGATCTATGCTGAGAACATCTGCAGCGATCGTGTTAGGGTCCAAGTATGTTACTATGGCACGCGAAATTGCATCGACATGGATATTGGCGGCCACGAGCGGAAAGAAGCCATCCTTGGTACCCTACCAGCGACCAAGGATTTTCGGTATGAATATTCGGAACGCTTCTAGATTTCGGAACGCTTCCAGATGATGACTCTGGACAGCAAAATTGAGGGGGAATAGCAGATGCTGAAGTCGATCGTCGCCGGGGTCCTGCTGACGATGTCTGCGGGCGCGGCCATCGCAGCCGACTACTCCTTTATTCCGCAACCGCAGCGCGTGGCTCCGCGCCGCGCGGTGGCCGATGTATGCCACGTCGAGCGCTGTGGCCCCCGCGGCTGCCGGGTCGTCAATCTCTGCCACTGTCCGGATCGTTATACCTGCACCGGGGTCTACGACGCATACCGGCCCTATGGCGGCACGGCTTTCCTCAGCGTCTATACCGAATACTGATCTGTTCGGCTTCGTCCGGGATGGGAGCCTGGCTCCCCTCCCGTCAGGCTTTGCACAATCGCCGTCGGTCTGGCGGAGCGAAGACACTTCACCACGCGTTGCGGTAGGTCTTGCCTGAAAACAGGGTCTGCAAAATGATCTTGAGATCAAGCAGCAGCGACCAATTGTCGATGTAGTAGAGATCGTGCTCGATCCGGTTCTGCATCTTCTCGAGCGTATTCGTCTCGCCCCTGAATCCGTTGACCTGAGCCCATCCTGTCAGTCCCGGCTTGACCGTATGCCGCCGATCGAAGCTGTCGATGCGCGGAGTGAAGAGCTCATTGTGCGTGATCGCGTGCGGCCGCGGCCCAACGACGGACATGTCGCCCCGAAGAATGTTCCAGAGTTGCGGCAGTTCATCGATCCCGGTCTTGCGGAAGATACGACCGATCCTGGTTACGCGCGAATCGCCCTTCGATGCTTGTCGAAATTCGGCGCTGTCGGACACGTACATCGTTCTGAATTTGAGAACGCGGATTGCTTCGTTGTTGTAGCCGTGGCGGGTCTGGACGAAGAGAACCGGTCCCCTCGAATCGAGCTTCACGGCCAGCGAGGAGAGCAGCAGCAGGGGAGACAACACGATCAGCCCCGCGGCTGCTGCCACGATATCAAACGTCCGCTTGACGACGAGGTCGAACACGGACAGCGGTCGGCGCGAGATGGCAAAGGTGGCGATGCCGCCGATGTCGGCCGTCTGCGCGTTCGCCCAGAAGATGTCCCGATGCGTCGGCACCGCGTAAACGTCGGCAGGGATCTGCCTCAGGAGCGACAGTAGCATCCCGACGCTTCCGTCCTCCTGCTTTCGATCGACGAGCAGGATGATGCTATCGGGTCGCAGAACCCTGCACCGTTCGACGAGCTTTGCGCCGGTCGCGCGATCGAAATCAGCCGCTTCCCCGGACGCGGCGTCCCAGCCGAGCGGGCAGGCAACAACGTCGAAACCTCCGCCCGACTTTCTCAACTGGCCTGCACAAGCCTCGCAATCATCGTGGCGTCCGACGAGCACCACGCGCTGCCTCTGAAGCAGTCCCTTCTCAGCGGCGTTCTGGAATGCGCGATAGGCAGCCAGCCGGACCAACCCGACCGTCATCGAGCAACCCACGAACTGCAAGATCAACGTGCCGCGGGAATAAACGTCCGAGAGCTTGAAAATAAACAGGAGTGAGGTCAGGACAACGAACGTGGTGGCCGCAGCTCTGATTCCGGCGGAAGCGAACCGGATCTCCCGCTGCTTTTCCAGATGCAGGAATTGACCAGCCATTGCGGCAATGCAGACCTCCGCCGCCCCGATGAAGCAGGATGCCAGCAGATAGACCTTCACGCGCAAGCCGGGAGTCGATGCGAGTACGTGGTACACCCAAGCCGATGCGAAAGCCGTCATCGCAACGCAGATGAACTCGACAATGCTGATCGAAACAAAAGCGAGACCCGCGCGCGCCGGCAACGAGGCTCGTATGGAGCGCCAGACGGCGTTCTGCTTGGGCTCTGAGCCGCTATGGGGAAGGAGGGCGCCCTCTCAACAATGTTCGTCACAGAAAACAACCACAAAATATGAAGTGCAAGTAAGAATTCGGTAACCTTACTGTATCTCTACCTGCTCGGAAAGACGATTCCGAGGGCAGCTGTTGACCAATTTTTTCGCTGTGGCGTCGAACTTTTCGCACACCGGACATACGCCGCGCTCGGGCATTCGGCGCCCGATGGAGGGCTGCCTCAGGCTTTTTTTACGAAGATGAACCAAGGCCTGCTTGACGAAGATGTACCGAGACTTGGACGGATGTTAAGATGACCATCGTCACGTTGCTCGCTGGTGTGATCGGCCTTTGCTGATCGGCAACGCCCGCTGCCAGGTGCTAGTCTTGCTGCCCGCGCACCCTGGTCACGGATACCGCGCTTGCGATTCTGGCGGACCTTGGGTCTGGACGACGCTCCAGATGGTCGCGTTAACCATCATAAGTTTACAGGCAGGGTGTTTCGCTGCCGTTCTGGCAAGGCTCGCTTGGGACAATGCCCTTCGCGTTAAAGCGACGACCCTTGGCCCGCCCCGCCCGAGTTTCTGATATTGGTGGCGGGCTGGCAGCCCTCCCGAATATGCCTGTCGGTATCTCCACAACCGCTGGTCACATTGGTGCATCGCGACTATGCAGGCTCAGCCCGATCAACCGCTGCCGTCTGGCTTCCTCACTTCACCTCAGCTGCGCTTCTACGCAGTAGGAGACATCCACGGACGGCTGGATCTGCTTGAGGAGGTTAATGCCAAGATCGAGACCGACCTGAAGAGAAGGCCCTGTTGGCGCTCTGTTCGGGTGTTCCTGGGCGACTATGTCGATCGCGGTCTGCATTCGCGAGAGGTGTTGGACTACCTGGTGGCACTCGAAGGGACCTGCGATACGGTCTTCATATTGGGCAACCACGAAACGTTCCTGACGGATTTCATCCAGGTTCCGACGGTCCTGCCGACATGGCTTTCCGTCGGCGGCCTGGAGACCCTGATATCCTATGGCATCCGCCCACCGCGCAACCCGAGCCAGGCCGACCAGTCGCGGCTGGCGGCAGAGTTCGCGGAAGCGCTGCCCGTCTCGCACCTGAATTTCATTCGAAGCTTGAGACCCTGCTTCGCCTTCGATGACGTGTTCTTTGTGCATGCTGGCGTACGACCCGGCGTGCCGCTGAGTGAGCAATCGCTGATGGATCTGTGCTGGATACGCGACGATTTTCTGCGGTATGACGGGCTGTTCGAGCGGCTCGTCATCCACGGACACACCCCAGTCCGCGCACCCGACATTCGACCGAACCGGATCAACATCGACACCGGCGCCTACGCCACCGGGCAGCTGACCTGCATGTGGATCGAAGGCGGCCGAATGGGCTTTCTCTGAGCAGAGAGTCTCACTCCGCGCAGACTACACGCTGCGATCGCCGAGCGATGCCCGGTAGTTCGGGTTCTTCGGAGTCTGAATGCGGACCCGGCGGTATGCCCGCTTTGACCAAGGCAGGATATTTTCAGTCGAATTGTCGAGGACGAGGTCGCCATCGGACGTGCGTACCACGACGACGAGATGAAAGCGGCAGGAATGAGTTGCGTGAACCGCGGTGAAGCCGAGTCACTGCTTATGGCATTCGGAAACGAAGGTCCCGTTCGCCGCCGTTAGCCGCTCAAGGCAATGGCGCGGATCCTTGACATCGCCGCCAACGACAAAATCATAAAGCTGTCCCTTGAGGACCAAGCCATAACGGCCTGGAGACAGAGCAGCCCCGCCATTTTCCGGCTGAATCTCGTACATCTCGGCATTCTCTTTGATCGGCGAGACGCGATAGGGAAATGAAATGTTCCGAATGTACCACCCATCGTCGGCTGTCGTGATCGGTTTGCCGGCCGCGTCGTAGGAAATGGAGCGGGCAACCTTCGCAATGATCCGGATTTCGGCGCGCTCCGGAATATTCAAGGCCGCCTCACGCCGATAGACGATGAACTTGGGATTACCATCGCGAAGAACGGGCTGCTTGGTGATTCCCATTGTCGGCGAAATCGCGACCCGCACGTCCTGGGCCTTGTTCGGCAATGGATTCAATTCGAAGAGCTTGTTGTCGCTCAATGCGTAGACGCCAAAATCCGAGGGCAACAACCGCGAGGGCTTCGCTGGCTCGGCTGCGGCGACAGGGTCTGGAGGCTTAGGGGGAGCCACGGCAGCCTTGTTGATCTGTGACCTTCCCATGTGCGCGATATCCTCGCGGTAGACGGCCGCAAGCAAGCCGCCGATCGCGAGCACAAGGATGGCCAGTGCCCCACCGATCACCGCAAGGGAACCGCTTCGCGCTCTTTGCTTGGAGGCAGAACGGTCAAGTTCGTGAGGCTCGGGGGCGGACCATATCGTCTTGGTGGCGTCCTTCGCGTACTCCATCGTGGAGTCCGAAATCGCCAAGGGCACAGCCGTCGCGCCCAAAGGAACCGGCAGCTGCTGATCATCATTCCTCGAAAAGGTCTCGACGCCATGGATGGCCGCTTCCAGCGCCTTCCTGGCCTTCGCCTCCTCGCCGGCAGGCACCCCTGAAGAAAGCAGCTGTTCGCTCAGCTTGTACCGCGCCAAGTCGTAAACTGTCTGGCGCAAACTATCCTGATCGGTACTGACCGACGTGATGATCCGGGACAGGACCAGCGCAAACTCGACTTCAGGCATAGGAGCGTCGCCGGTCTGCCCCGGTACCTGTTCGAGATCGCGCTTATTCATGAGAGAAAGCCGTTTCTATGCGCGCGCCACTTCGACCTGATGCCAGCGCATTCTGCGACGAACCCGTCGGAATAAGGGGGCATTGCGGTACGAACCCATAACACGTCCCAAGAGCTCCAGAGTACGCTCGCCGACCAGGTGACCCTAGCAACAAACAATATCAAGCTAAAGCCAGGTGCTGGATTGTACCTGCGACAAGGCGCCGTCGCGCCGGGCCCCGGGGTGATAGAGGGCAATGCGGTCTTGAGTTGCACGTCCCGCAACCCGGGCCCTCCTAGACGATGAAATGAAATTCCTGCCAGGCGCTCCAGATCATGCCGTCGTTGGCGCGAACCCAGAGGTCGTCAGACACGGTGCCGCCATCGAAAGTCGTGCTGGCGAGCTGGGCCGCACTGACAGTGATCGCGGTGTTGGTGGGCTGCGCGTTCCCGCCGATGCTCCAGTGGCCGCTGCTGGCCGACGGCGTCGAATCCCATAATTGATACTGGCTCATGCTGTCCCCGTCGGCATCCGAGACCGAGAACAGGCTCGATGCGGCCACGCTCAGGTTGGCGGTCGCGTGGAAGTCGGATGCGGAGACGACCGGAGCATGGTCAATCGGTGCGGTGACGTGAAATTCCTTCCACGGCCCCCAGGCGAGGCCGTCGTAAGCCCTCGCCCAGAGATCGTCCGAACCGGAGCCGCTCTGAAAGCTTGTGTTCGAGAGCTGCGCTGCAGTCACATCGATTGCGACATTGGCGCCCTGAGCTACTCCGGCGATCACCCAGTGCCCGCTGCTGGGATCGGACGTCGAATCCCACAGCTGATAGTTCGTGATGGTGTCTCCATCCGCGTCGGTGGTCGAGAACAGCATGGAGGCCGCGATATCCTGGCCGTGGCTCGCTGAAAAGTCGGTGACCGATACGATCGGAAGGTTGTCGGCCGGCGCGTTGACGTGAAACTCCTTCCAGTTGCCCCACGTCATGCCGTCGAAGGCTCGCACCCAGAGGTCGTCGGAGCCCGAACCGCTCTGGAACGAGGCATTCGTCAATTGGGTGGGCGTAACATCGATGGCGATGTTGGCGGCCTGCGCCACGCCGCCGACCACCCAATGCCCGCTGGCAGGATCGGCGGTCGAGTCCCAGAACTGATAGTGGGTGATCGTATCGTTGTCGGCATCGCTGACCGTGAACAGGCTTGACGCGGCGATGTCCTGACCGTGCGTTGCGGTCATGTCCGACGCGCTCACCACCGGTGCATGGTCGATCGGCGCGTTGACGTGGAATTCCTTCCAGGCTCCCCACGTCGTACCGTCATTGGCTCGCACCCACAGATCATCCGAGCCGGAGCCCGATTGAAACGAGGTGCTTGTCAATTGAGCAGGCGTAACATCGATGGCGATGTTGGTGGCCTGCGCCACTCCGCCGACCACCCAGTGGCCACTGGCGGGATCGCTCGTTGAATCCCAAAGCTGATAGGCGGTGATCGTGTCGCCATCTGCGTCGGTCACGCTGAAGAGACTGGACGCGGCGATATCCTGGCCGTGGGTCGCCGACACGTCGGTTGCGCTGACCACCGGCGCATGATCCAGACCTGGCGTGGCCGTGAACGGAACCCATGCTCCCCAGAGATATCCGTCATAGGCCCGCACCCAGAGCGTGTCCGGGGCCGTACCGAACACATAGCTCACTTGCGAGAGGCTGGCGGCCGAGACGTCGATCTCGGCGTTGGTGGCTTGCGTAGCGCCATTGATCGCCCAGTGCCCGTGGCCCTCGGTGTCCCAAAATGCATATTGGGTGATGGTGTCGCCATCCGCGTCACTGGCCGAGAACAGTGAGGATTCAGCCACCGAGAGCTGCCCGCGCGAACCGGTCACGTTGGCTGCCGTGACCACGGGCGCATGATCAGCCGGAGAAATCACGAAGGGTTTCCAGTCGCTCCACAAATAGCCGTCGAAGGCTCTCACCCACAGCGTGTCCGAACCAGGTCCGGCCTGGTAACTTGCTTGGGCCAATTGCGACGCACTGATGTCGATCTCGGTGTTGGTGCCCTGGATTATTCCTCCCACTGTCCAGTGACCGTTGCCATTGGTGTCCCAGAAGGAATATTCGGTGATGGAATCGCCCGCGGCCATGTTCACCGAGAACAACGATGAGGCCGCATAAACCTGATTTCGGGCTGCGGACTGATCGCTGGCGGTGACGACCGGTGTCGTCCGGATGCTGTATCCGAGGTCCTTCAGAACTCCGATGTCCAGGTTGGAGATCGCGTACTGGTAATCGGCGTAGAAGACGATTCCGTTCATCAAGTCCAGCGTGAGCGGGTCCTTGACGGTCGACGGGGTGGCGTAGAGGTCGGATTGCTGGTTGCCGAAATGGTAGTAGTTCTGGGTCGTGCTGTCTGTGGTCAGGGGCACCGGGCCGCCGTAAGCGGCCTCGGCATTCGCACCAGCAAAGTTGGCGCCGGTTGCGGTCTTTTGAATCAGGGTGTCGAACGTGGATTCGTAGGCGCCGGCCAACTGGCCGCTCTGGTCGTACCAGCCCGTCATGCCGAAGCCGTGCATGAGCTCATGAAGAAAAACGTTGATCGGATTGATCACGTTTCCAGGCACCTGACTGGACCAGCTCAGGCCATAGTCGAGGTCGATGTACTGGAAGTAGCCAGGATCGATGTTGATGGTGATGTCGCTTGTCGTTCCAGGGACGTGCTGTCCGGTGGTCAGCTCGTACTGGCTTGACGGCTCATACACCGCGAGCCCGCCATTCGTGCCCACGTTGTAGCTGGAGGTAGGCCCGCCGTCGGCTCGGCCAACGGCGGTGGGCAGGATGTTGAGTGACACCACCATGGTGCCAATGCCCAGGATATATCGCTGCCAGATGTTGAGGGCCTGCTCGAGGTCGTAAACCAGAGACTCGTCGGCAGATCCGCCTACGTTCGATGAATCGTTTAATGTGACGGAATAATTCCAAGTCATCTTGGTCGAGCTTTCAATCTATGGTAGCGTGGCAATAATTGATAATATTCATGCTGACCAGTCACTGGATGGTTAATGGACGACAAATGGCCGGCCCCGGACAAAGCGGAGCGTGAGGCTGTTCGTGTCCAGCGCCTCTGGCGAGATTGGCTCGGGTCATCACCTTGGGTCATCACCTTGGGGCATCACACAGAGTCCGGGCCATTCTTTGCATGCTGCAAGATCGGAAGGGCATGACCCTCTTTATACGCGATAAGGCCTACGCGATCATCCCTGTGATCCCGGTGACAGCCATATCGCGTGGCCGCGATCCGTAAGACTACGGAGCCTGGTTCGGATTTCCGAACGGTTCCACGATGGACTCCAGGATCGGCATGATGTCGCTCGCGAATTCGGCCTGGCCGTTGATAACGCCAATTGCATCTCGCCGGAGAGCCATAGTACTCTGCCTGTCATATTCATTTGCTGCTCTGTCGGTTCGTTACGAATAGTCAGTTTGCGCTGACGGCGAGGCCGAGGAGCAGGGGCGGGGCGCGCTCACGGCAATTCGGCTCACCTTCGACTGCAGTTATTTTCAGCTACTGAGCAGATTAAATCGCGAGATGATTGAAACGCGGAGCGGTACGACAGCAGACAGCGGGATCGTTGGGCTCGCGATGCTGCTGCGTTTTCACGGCATCCCGGCCGATGTCGACCAGATTCGTCACCAAGTCGGCAATGGCCCATTCGGAACGCCGGAGATGCTGCGGTACGCGCGCTCGACCGGCGTCAAGGCTCGCGAGCTGAGCACCAACTGGCTAAGGCTCGAGAAGGTCCCGCTTCCTGCCATCGCGCTGTTGCGCGACGGCGGCCATCTGATCCTCGCCAAGGTGGGCGCAGACAAGATCCTCGTTCAATCGCCTCTGTCGGAGCGCCCGGAGTTGATCACGAGGGCCGAACTGGAAGCGGTGTGGACCGGCAAGCTGATCCTGGTGAGCCGGCGGGCGGGACTGGTCAATCTTGCACGCCGCTTTGACCTGTCGTGGTTTCTGGGGGCAATCCACAAATATCGGTACCATTTCGTGGAGGTGTTGATCGCCTCGTTCTTCTTGCAGCTGTTTGCTCTGGTGTCGCCGCTGTTCTTTCAGGTGGTGATCGACAAGGTCCTGGTTAATCACACACTCAGCACACTCGACGTGCTCGTCGTGGGGTTGATCGGCATCGCGGCTTTTGAGACGGCCCTCGCGATACTGAGAACCTACCTGTTCTCCCACGTGACCAACCGGATCGATGTCGAACTGGGAGCCCGCTTGTTTCGGCACCTCATCGGGCTGCCCATTGCCTATTTTCAGGCTCGCCGGGTTGGCGACTCGGTTGCGCGGGTCCGCGAGCTGGAGAACATTCGCAACTTCCTGACCGGCTCCGCGCTGACGGTTGTGATAGACCTGTTCTTCACCGTCGTTTTCATCGCGGTGATGTTTATCTACTCGCCGATCCTGACCTGGATCGTGCTTGGGTCCTTCCCGCTTTATGTCGGCATCTCGGCCGGCGCGACGCCGATGTTCCGTCAGCGGCTGGATACCAAATTCGAGCGCGGGGCCGAAAACCAGGCCTTTCTCGTCGAGAGCGTGACCGGGGTCGAGACCATCAAGGCCATGGCGCTCGAACCGCAGATGCAGCGCCGCTGGGAGGAGCAGCTTGCCGGATACGTGGCGGCCAGCTTCCGCGTGCTCAGCCTGGCGAATGTCGCGAGCCAATCGGTCCAGTTCGTGAGCAAGCTCGTCACCGCGGTGATCCTTTACGCCGGCGCCAAGCTGGTGATCGACGGAAGCCTCACGGTGGGCGAGCTGATCGCCTTCAACATGTTCTCGTCACGCGTGAGCGCGCCGGTTTTGAGGCTGGCGCAGCTCTGGCAGGATTTCCATCAGGCCAGGCTCTCCGTCGCGCGGCTCGGCGACATCCTGAATACGCCGGCGGAGCAGACGTTCAGCCCCGGTCGCGCCGTGCCGCCGCCCATCAAGGGTCAGGTCACCCTTGAACACGTGTCCTTCCGCTATCGGGTGGATGGACCCGAAGTGCTGCACGACATCAACATCAGCATTCCGGCCGGCCAGGTCGTCGGCATCGTCGGTCCGTCCGGTTCGGGCAAGAGCACCTTCACGAAGCTCGTTCAGCGCCTTTACGTTCCGGAGAAGGGCAGGGTCCTTGTCGACGGGGTTGACCTTGCGATGGTCGATCCGGCGTGGCTGCGTCGCCAGGTCGGCGTCGTCCTGCAGGAAAACGTGTTGTTCAATCGCAGCGTACGGGAAAACATCGCGCTCGCCGACCCGGCCGCTCCGATGGAGAAAGTGGTCGCCGCGGCTCAGCTTGCGGGAGCTCACGAATTCATTCTGGAGCTGCCGGAAGGCTACGACACCGTCGTCGGCGAGCGCGGCTCCAGTCTGTCGGGAGGGCAGCGGCAACGCATCGCGATCGCGCGGGCCCTTATCACCGATCCCCGCATCCTGATCTTCGACGAAGCGACGAGTTCGCTCGACTACGAAAGCGAAAGAGTCATACAGGACAATATGAACCGGATCGTGAAGGGACGAACGGTTTTTGTCATTGCACATCGTCTGTCCGCTGTCAGGCGCACCGATCGGATCATCACCATTGATCGCGGCCGGCTCGTCGAACAGGGATCCCACGAGGAGTTGCTCAGCACAGGCGGAAGATACGCGTCGCTGTACCGGTTGCAGGCGGGGATCCATGAAGTCGGCTCGTGAAGTGGTCGCGGTCGGGGGCAAAACCCGGGACGAGTTGGCCTTCCTGCCGGCCGCCCTCGAAATCGTCGAGACGCCGCCGTCTCCCACCGCCAGGCTAACCGCCGTCTTGCTTGCTGCCTTGTTCTGCTGCGCCGTCGCGTGGGCGGGTCTCGGCAAGATCGACATCGTTGCCTCCGCACCCGGAAAGATCGTGCCGGGCGACCGTGTGAAGCTGGTTCAGCCGCTCGAGATCGGAGTGGTGCGGGCCATTCACGTCCGCGACGGTCAACCCGTCAAGGCCGGCGAGATTCTGATCGAGCTGGATCCGACCAGCAACCAGGCGGAGCTTCAGCACCTGAAAAACGATCTTCTCTCGGCACTGCTGGATATTTCACGCACCCGTTCCGCGCTTGACGGAAGTACCGACGCGCTTGAAGGCTTACCGGACGACACGCCGCCCGCCTTGATTCAAATGCATCTGGAGTACTTGCGCAGTCAGGATTCCGAGCAGCGCGCCAAATTGTCCGAACTGGATCGGCAACGGGTGCAGAAGGTCGCGGAGACCAGGACAATCGACGCCAGCATCGCGAAGATTGAAGCTCTGCTGCCGGTGCTGCAGGAGCGGGTCGGAGTTCGCAAGTACCTGGCGGACAGGGAGTACGGATCAAAGCTGCAATACTTGCAGGAGCTCCAGGAGCTCGTCGGGATGCAGCAGGACATCCTGGTGCAACGGAGCAAGCTCGAGGAGGCCAATGCGGCTGTCGCCGCGCTCGCAGAGACGCGCGCCAAGCTTGTCTCGGAATACCAGCACCGCCTGTACGATGATCTGGCCAAGGCGACGCAGAAGGCCGGCAGCCTCAAGGACGAGGTGTCCAAAGCCGAGCACCGGACCAACCTTCAGAAACTTGCGGCCCCCATCGACGGGGTGGTGCAACAATTGGCGGTGCACACTGTCGGCGGTGTCGTCACTCCCGCCCAGACGCTCGCGGTCGTCGTACCCAGCGACAATCTGATTGAAATCGAAGCGATGGTTTCAAATCGCGATATCGGCTTCGTGCACCCCGGCCAGGACGCCGAAATCAAGGTCGATACCTTCAATTTCACGCGCTACGGCCTGCTGCACGGCAAGATCGTCAGCGTCTCGTCCGATTCCGTCTCCCGCGACAAGGCGCGGGATCCAGCCCGCGAGCCCAATGGCGGAGCGCCGGAGGAAAGCAGCGAGCCAAAAGGGCAGGGGCCGGTGTATATCGCGCATGTCTCGATCGACCGGACCAAGATGGTCGTCGATGACAAGGAGATCAATCTTTCACCGGGAATGACCGTAACCGTCCAAATCAGGACGGGCGCCCGCAGCATCATGAGCTATTTGCTGTCGCCGATCATGCGCTACCGGCAGGATGCTCTCCGCGAGCGGTGAAGGAATTCGGCGGTCAGGCCGTCATGACGTGGTTCGCGATTCCACGTGGCTCAGGGTCGGGTCGGATTCATGGATCGCAAGGCAGTTTTGCCCCGCGTCGTAGGTCCGGTATCCATGTTCGTTCAGCTTGCGAACCAGTGCGGCCTTGTCGGTCTTGATGAATTCCGCATGAATGACGGGGTGATGCTGCCGGATCGTGGCGCTGGCCCCTTCCAGCACCTTCAACTCCATCCCTTCGACGTCGATCTTGATCAGATCGCAGCGGCTCAGATTCAGGGAGTCCAGGGTGATCATCGTCGTCTCAGAGCCTTTGGCCTCGGAATAGTCGATCTTCTGGCCGATCTGCTCCGTGCCGGGGCGTTGCGTCACCTCCAGACTTCCGAAGCTGGCGGGTTCCTGATGGCTTAAGGTCGGCACCCAGGTCTTGCCGGTTTCCGACGAAATAACCGCGTGCATCGCCCGCGCGTTGAAGCAGTTGTTGATGGCGATGTTGCCGGCAAGGGCGTAGTAGACCCGCTCCTGCGCCTCGATGGCAAGGACCGAACCCCAGCCGTCCATTTGCTTGGACCATTCGATGGTGTGAACGCCGATGTTCGCCCCGCAGTCGATGGCCACCACGCCATCCCCTCGGTAGGTTCTTCGCAGTGCAAGAAGACCCTTCGTAAGTTCGATTTCAGTGACGTCGAAGGCGCCGTGCTCGAGGATCTGAATCCCCACGCCGAAGATATGGTCGCCCGCGGTGTGGTAGTCTAGCCGGTTGACGATCAGCGGGCCATGCGCCGACGCTGCGATCACAAACGGGACCTTGCTGGGATTGCGGCTCATCGCTTGTGTTTCTTTGTTTCTGCGGCTCCGGAGCGGCCGCGAGAGAGAGGTGTTCGCTAAGGTTTTCGTCCGTTGACGCGGTTGTCAATCTCGCTTACCTTCTGCCCGCATTTTTAGCGGTCTTTATATTTTTAGGGCAGGGGATATTCGTGAATTCGATTGCCGTTGCGCCGGCGATCGGGCTGAAGCGTCCGATTGACCATGTGGCCGACCAACCCAAAGTCATCGTTGATCGGTCGACCAGTGCCGTACCTGCCAAGCCGGATGCTGCTGCGCCGGACGCTGAAACGCCCAAGCGGGCCTATCCGGCGGCCGCCGAACTTCCCACGCAGGTCGGTCCGAAAGGACTGCGCTTCGATTTCAACGACGGCGCCCGGGTCGTTTGTCCCGAAGCCGAAGGTCCTTGGCGCGTCCGTCTTTGGGACGCCGAGACCGGCAATGTGCTTTTCGAGACCCAGTTCGCGGGCGGTCGCGTCAACAGCTCAAAGCGATACTTCATTCGCTTCCGCATCGAGGTGTTGCAGGGCAATGATGTCATTTTCTCGCATGAGTACAACGCGGCCGATCGTCACGTCCTGATCCAGCTTCCGGTCGGCACCCTGGGCGACACGATCGGCTGGTTTCCCTATGTGGAGAAATTCAGGCAAGCTCACAATTGCAGGCTGACCTGCGCAATGGCGGAGAAGCTGATTCCGCTGTTTCGCGATGCGTATCCGGAGATCAACTTCGTCACGCATGAGGAAATCCAAACCGACCGATATTACGCGACGTACAGCGTCGGGTTGTTTTTCGACGACAAGAATTTCGTCTACCAGCCGTGCGACTTCCGCTTTGTGGGACTGCACCGCACCGCCGGATATATCCTCGGCGTCGATCCGACCGAGGCCGCGCCGCGCATCTCGCTGGCCGACGATCAGAGGCCCATCGCCGAGCCTTATGTTTGCATCGCGGTTCAGAGCACGACGCAATGCAAGTACTGGAATAACCCCAACGGCTGGCGCGAGCTGACCGGCTTTCTCAAGCAGGCCGGCTATCGCGTGATCTGCATCGATCAGAAGCCGACGCACGGCCACGAGCTGGTGTGGAATCACATTCCGAACGGCGCGGAGGACTGGACCGGTGACCGCCCGATTCAGGAGCGGGCGAATCTGCTCAACCATGCGGACTTTTTCATCGGCCTCTCCAGCGGGCTTGCCTGGCTGGCCTGGGCGGTCGGCACCCCGGTCGTGATGATCGCGGGCTTCACGCATCCGACAAATGAATTTGCTACGCCCTACCGCGTGATCAACTATCACGCCTGCAACAGCTGCTGGAACGATCCGGCGGTTCGATTCGACCACAAGGATTTTTTCTGGTGCCCCCGCCACAAGGGGACGCCGCGTCAGTTCGAGTGCACAAGGCTGATCACCGTGGACCATGTGAAGTCGGTGATCAGGACGATTCCCGGATTCAAGCTCTAGCCTATTTCAAGAACTGACCATTTTTTTTGGGGGGGCGCGCTGCCATGAGCACCACTTTTGTAAGCTCGGGTGTTACCAGCTCAGGACTGACCGAAACGGGAGCCAACACGCTCGAGGTCCTCAATGGAGGCTCGGCAGCCCAGACGACGCTCAGCGGCGGCGGCCAGCTCCTGGTCGATGCCGGTGGCTACGCAGTAGGGACCACGATTTCCAGCGGCGGCAGTGCCGTCGTCGGCGCCGGCGGCGCGGGCGATCGCTTCGCCGTCTCGAGTGGCGGCACGCTCAACGTGGCGGGGACCGTCAACAGTTTCACCGCGGTGTTCACCGGCGGCGTCGAGAACATCGAGGCTGGCGGGTTCATCTCTGGCGCCATCGGATCCGGAACAGGAATTTCGGGCGGCACGGTCAACGTGCTGGCGGGCGGCTCAGCCAGCTATCTCAGCGTGTCCAGTGGCGGCATCTTCAACGTAGCCGGCTCGACACTCAGCATGATTGGCGTCCGTAACGGTGGCGTCGAAAACGTGCTGTCGGGCGGTTTCATCTCGGGCGCGACCAGCTCCGGTACCGGCGTTTCTGCCGGCGGCATTTTGAACCTTCAGGCCGGCGGTTCGGCGGTCCACGTCGGTGTGTCGAGCGGCGGCGTCTTCAATGTTGCCGGCAGTGTGCTGAGCAACGTCGCCATCTATGCCGGTGGTGTCGAGAACATCCTGTCGGGCGGCTCGATCTC